>CALXVW010000075.1 GCA_944392185.1 uncultured Alphaproteobacteria bacterium | reverse complement strand
AGAACCCGAAACGAGATGAAAAACGTTAACTCCGTTAAGTTTATGATGCACGCGATTGAATATGAAGCGCGTCGTCACGTTGAAACTTATGAAAACGGTGGCACCATCGTGCAGGAAACCAGACAGTTTGACCCGCTCAAGGGGATTACCAAAGTTATGCGCAAAAAAGAGTTTGCTCATGATTATCGCTATTTTCCGGAGCCGGATTTGTTGCCATTGGTTTTGGATGATGCGTTTATTGATGACGTCAAATCTGAAATGGTTGAGTTGCCTGATGCCAAAAAAGAGCGTTTTGTGCGTGATTTGGGTTTGACGCCTTATGACGCCTCTGTTCTTTGTGAAGCTAGAGAGACTGCCGAATGGTTTGAGAGGGCGGCTAAAGGGCATGATGCCAAAAAAGTGGCAAACTGGATGATGGGTGATTTCTTTGCTATGCTGAATGAGAAAAAAATCAGCCTTGAGGAAAGCCCGATTAGTCCTGAAAATCTCGGCAAGTTGGTTGAGCTTGTGACTTCTAACGTGATTAACGGTAAGACGGCCAAAGACGTGTTTGTCTTGATGGCTGAAACCGGCAAAGCTCCCGATGTTATTGTTGAGGAGAAAGGCTTAACACAGGTAACGGATACCGCCGCAATTGAGAAAATCATTGACGATGTGATTGCTGCCAATCCTGACAATGTTGCGGCTTATAAGGGAGGCAAGGTTGCTCTTATGGGGTGGTTTGTGGGGCAGGTGATGAAGGCCTCAAAGGGAAAAGCTAACCCCGGAGTTGTTAATCAAATTCTCAAAAGTAAGCTTGCATAATCTTTTAAAACTAAAAAAACGGCCGATTATCGGCCGTTTTTTTGTTTTTCTTATTAAAGAGTTGGTGCAGGAACCGGAAGTTTAGGTACTGCGGCCGGAGCAGCTGGTATTTCTGGTGCTGTCTGGGCTTGAGGGACTGGTACAGTCGGTGTTTCCGGTGCAATCGGCGCCGGAGCTTGAGAGTCAACTTTTAAGGTCGGCACCGGAATCTCTGCTTTGGGAGCCGGTTGGGCCGCCGGAGCGGGGGCTTGAGGTGCGGCCTGAGCTTCGGCTCCAGGCGTTTTAACATCTACCATGCTGTTTAACAACATATGTGTAACTTTATCTCCTACCTTGATGCCATGGCGTTTGACCTGGCCGGCATTGATTTCGATTACAGCTCTGACCGGATCTCTTGAGATAATCAGCTCTTCTGACATGGGCTCAGCGTTTTCTTTTATCATACTGATACTGGCATCAGGAGCAACAAAAAGCATATCCAACGGAATTTTTGTGTTCTTCATCCACATGGCGGTGGGACGAACAGGGTAGATATTAAATATCATGCCGCTGTTAAAGCCCAGATTGGTACGATGCATGAGGCCGGTTTTTAAATCCTCGGGTGTGTTGGCAACTTCTACCATAAACCGAACCTCGCCCTCGGTTGTCTTGATGACAAGCGGCGTGGTTGGTTTGGGTTCAGGTTCGCTTGAGCAGGCACTGAATGCCAACACTATTAAAAATAATTTGGCAAATTTAAGCATGTTTTATCTCCTTGTTGTTTTTGGGGCCCAGTTTGCGCGGCTGCCAGGCCGAAACCATAACCGGTCCGTTTTGTGAAATCAGTATCTTGCGCCCTTTTGATGTTCCCGCTTTTGAAAATGAACGAGGATTAAGGCTGGATTTGAAGTTTTGTGCCATTTCTTCCAGAGCAACGATGTTTTTCTTTCCTGTTTGATAATTATCAATGTAAGAATCGGAATTTTTTATGAATTCGGATAATTCCGCGGTGTTCATCGAAGAGTACTTTTTCCAGATGAGTTCCAAAAAAGAATTTATCTTCTCACTAAAGGAGGGGGGGGCCATCAAAGGCAGGCCATAACTCAAAATTTTGGCCAATGTCGGTTCTGAAAAGCCTCGTTCGTCACAGATGAAAAGGGATGGAATGAGGTATTCCATATTGTTATTTAAGGCAAAATGAACCTGTGCCAAAAATAAAAGTTGGTGCAATTTGTCGTTTTCCAAATAGCAATCGTCTTTATCGGCGCGACGGAAAAACCAGTTGGCGGCTTCTAGTGATGAACTGATGGCAGGCAGAGGCATTCTCAGACTCCTTGCTTGTTTTTTTATCTTTACTTGCAGTATAATATAACCAATTTGAATTACAAATAAATATTCAAAAATAGTCACGAATAAATTAATTTGCTGAAAAATTTGTTTTTGCTCTTGTGTTATCATAAGTAATAAGATATTTTGTTAGCAGTTTGCAAAGTTTTTTATCAAGGACAGGTCAATGTTAGAATTAAGAAAATTGGTTTTGGGCGCGTCTTTACTTATGTTAACCGCTTGTGCCAGCGCCGTTTTTCCGGATTTTGATGATAATGAAGAAGATGTGGTCGTCTCTGAGGGCGGACGTGTGGTGCGTCAGATGCCTGAGGAGGGATCTTCTTTGAAAGCAGATACTCAAAACGCCGCCTATGAAGGTGAGGAAGAGGTCGATGAAGTGGACGTTGCTGAAGAGCCACAGGATGATAGCGTTGATGAAATCGTTGAGGAGGAAACGGTAACAGCGGCGGAAACTGTCCCGGTTAAAGAAGAAAATTTAGAGGAAGAGGTGGAAGCTGCCGAAGTGGTCGAGGAATTGACGGCTGAACCAGCTGGGTCTAGTGTTAGTTATCGTGTGGATACCTTTTATTTTGATAACGGCAGTGCTTACTTGAGCCCAAAATACAATCCAAACTTGCGTAAAATTGCTAAGATGGTTAAAGAAAATAATGCAAATATTGTCGTCTATGGGCATTCTTCAAGTCGCACTCGTGACACAGACCCTGTCAGCCATAAGTTGGCTAATTTTAAGGCCTCGTTGGAAAGAGCTCAAAATGTGGCTGCGGCTTTGAAGAGGGCCGGTGTGCCGGCTGGCAAAATATCTGTTCAGGCTATGTCTGATTCTGCTCCGGCTTACCAAGAAGTTATGCCTGAAGGAGAGCGTTTGAACCGCCGTGCGGAAGTTTATATCTCTTACTAACGCCCGGTTTTGTGATATCTTGTGAAGTGAGATACAACTTGGCTTTAGTGGTAAGCCTTGAGTTGATCTCACTTTTTGTTAGAGGAAAGAAATGTCAAACCAAAATGTCGAAGATAAATCTCTGGGAGGAAATTTGTGGAAAGTTTCTTCCGTTGATGAGCGTGCGGCAGAATTAATGGTTCAGAAATGCAATCTTCCTTATATTATTGCCAGAATTTTGACTTTGCGCGGTATTGGAGCAGATGAGGTTTCGGTTTACTTGGAGCCCAAAATACAAGGGTTAATGCCGAATCCTTCAGTCTTGAAAGATGTGGAGAAGGCCGCTAAAAGAATCGCTGAAGCTATTGTTAATAAACAGAAAATTGCCATTATCGGAGATTATGATGTTGACGGAGCAACGTCTTCAGCTGTATTGCGTTTGTTTCTGGAAGCTGTCGGCATTGTGCCGGATGTTCATATTCCTGAAAGAGATGAGGGATATGGGCCGAGTATTAGAGCTGTGGATGAGTTTAAGGCTAAAGGAGCTGAACTTTTAATTACAACCGACTGCGGGACTACCGCTTTTGAACCGCTTGAGTATGCAACTTCTCAAGGAATGGATGTGATTGTTATTGATCACCACGAAGCGGAAGTTAAATTGCCGCAAGTTTATGCGGTGGTAAATCCTAAACGCCTCGATGAGGTGGATGATTTTCCTTATTTGAAATATATGTCTGCTGTGGGCGTGGTCTTTATGGTGGTGGTGGCTATAAACAGAGAATTGCGTGAACGCAAATTTTATACATCTGAAATGTCAGAACCAAACCTTATGCAATGGTTGGATTTGGTGGCTTTGGGGACTGTGTGTGACGTGGTGCCGCTCAAAGGTCTCAACCGTGCCTATGTGCGTCAGGGATTGAAAATCATGGCCAACAGCCAAAATACGGGATTAAAGGTGTTGCTTGAAAAAGCCGGATTGAGCAGCGCACCAACGGCTTTTCATCTCGGTTTTGTATTGGGCCCCAGGATTAATGCCGGCGGCAGAGTCGGCGCCTCTGATATTAGCCATCGGCTTCTTTGTTGTTCTAAGGAATATGAGGCTCAGCTTTTGGCAGATAAGCTCAACGAGTATAATGTTCAGCGCAAAGATATTGAAAATTACGTACTTTTGCAGGCAATAGAGATACTCGAGGGGAGCCCTCAAGAATATCCGATTGCTTTTGTTGCCGGAGCCGATTGGCACCAAGGGGTGGTCGGAATCGTGGCCGGAAAGCTCAAAGAACGCTACAATCTTCCGGCTTTTGTGATGTCTATTGAGGCAGACGAGGTTAAGGGTTCGGCACGTTCTATTCCGCAGGTGGATTTGGGGGCTTTGGTGATGGCAGCCAAAGAGAAAGGTCTTTTGATTAAAGGCGGCGGGCATACCATGGCGGCCGGGTTCTCTTTGGAAGAAAGCAAAATCGATGATTTTAGAAAATTTGTGGGAGAATATGTGGTTTCTAGGATTGGCAACGAGGCTATTACTCCCGTTTTGGAAATAGATGCCGTGTTGGATGCCGCCGGAGCTACAAAGGAATTGGCTAAAGCGTTAGAGGAACTTGAACCTTATGGCGCCGGTAATCCGGAGCCAAAGCTAATGCTGAAAAATGTGCATATTATTAAGCCTTGTCTGGTTGGAATTGGACATGTGCGTTGTATATTGTCTTCTGATACGGGGGCTAGTCTCAAGGGAATGGCTTTTCGGGTCGGAGATAATGATATCGGCCAGGCTATGCTTAATGCTAAGGGCGAGAGGTTTGATGTGGTTGGTGTTTTGCGCAGAGATTGCTGGCAGGGCCGGGACGATGTCCAGTTTATTATAGAAGATGTCAAAAAATGTGCTTAAAAAAGGAGCTTGTATGATGGGCAAACATGCTGAGGTAAAAAAAAGAGCTTTGAAAATTCGTAAAATTCGGTTGGAGAGAGAAAAAGCCGTGTTTATGAAGCTTGGCGGAAAGTTGAGGGCCTATCTTTTTACAGGAATCTTGGTTACGGCTCCGGTGGCCATTACGTTGTATTTGGCTGTAAAGTTTGTGTTGTGGATGGATGCCTTGGTCAACCAAATGCTGCCGCCGCAATATAAGTTTGACAATATTCCTTACACAATTCCGGGGTTGGGGCTGATTGTGGCGATTGTGGTGCTAACACTTATTGGTATGTTCGCGGCCGGATTTTTGGGGCGTTTCTTCCTCAAATTGGGAGAGTGGATTGTTTATAAGGTGCCGCTCGTTTCCAGCGTTTATTCCGTGCTAAAACAAGTGTTTGAAACATTTTTTTCAAGTAAAACTCAAGCTTTTAGAAAGGTTGTTATGTTGGAGTATCCGCGCAAAGGAATCTGGATTTTGGGTTTTGTCAGTTCCGATTTGCAGGGTGAACTAAAAGAGAAATGTCCAACCAAAATGCTTAGTGTGTTTATTCCCACAACGCCGAACCCGACGTCCGGTTTCCTTATCTTTGTTCCTGAAGAAGATTGTATTGAGCTTGATATGAGCGTGGAGCAAGGTTTGAAATTTGTTATATCTGGGGGATTGGTTGAACCAAAAGAAAAAAATCGCACCTAACGGCCGGCTCATACAGATTTCGTAACAGTTTGGTTTTGTTTTGAATTATCTTCAATGTTTGAGGAAAATTAAAATCTTTTCCCCAAACTCAAAAAATACTTGATTTATTTTTATTTGTGTTTTATTTGTAACCACAGCTTTATTGGCGATATGCGGCCATGGCGAAATTGGTAGACGCGCAACCTTGAGGTGGTTGTGGGAGTTCTCCCGTGAAGGTTCAAGTCCTTTTGGCCGCACCATTTTTCTGCTGAATAAAGCTTTTTTTGTTTTTATAGCCGATTTATCGGCCGTTTGGGCAGTGTAAAGACAAGGGAGGAAAGATTATGAGCAAGCGTTTTAAACGTGATTTACTTCCCAAGTCTAAAATCATCAAGAAAAAAAAGAAAAATCTCGAAAAGCATCAAACTTTAGGGCTGGGGCCTAAGTTTATTGAGTCTGTCAGTTCGGCGTTGCATGATGGTGATACGATACATGTGCGCAAAATGGTCGAGGGCTTATCTGAGTATGGTTTGGCTAACTTAATTGAAGCATTGAACCATTCTGAGCGGACAAAGCTTGTTAAAATTTTGGGGGATAAAATCAACCCTGATGTTTTTCCTGAGTTAAATGATGTTGTTCAGGAACAGGTACTCGAAAGCCTCCAGGAAAAGCAAATTGTTAAAATCGCAAATGAACTTGATTCTGATGAAGTTGTTGAGATTTTGGAGCATATGGATGAAGATGAGCAGGAAAGCATCATCAAAAAATTGGATCCGGAGCTCCAGTATCAAGTTCAATCTTCTCTCTCTTATCCGGAAGATTCGGCCGGGCGTATAATGTCAAGAGAGTTTGTTAGTATGCCGGATTGGTGGACTGTTAAGGAAGCAAAGGCTTTTTTGCTTAAAAATGAGGAATTGCCAGAGGACTTTTATGAGATCTTTTTAACCGATGAGAAATTCCACCCAACAGGCCAAATCGCTTTGGATAAACTTTTGCGTGCCAAGCCCGGTGAGAAGCTTTTTGATATTATGGATGGAGAGATTGTGCCTATAGATGTCTTGACCGATCAAGAGGAAGTGGCTCATATGTTCCGTGAATATGGTTGGCGTTCTGCCATGGTGGTGGATAAGAAAGAGCATCTTATCGGTGTGATTACCATTAATGATGTGGTTGAGGTTATTCATGAAGAAGTTTCTGAAGATATCATGCGTTTGTCTGGTACTGAAGAAGGCGATGTTTACAAGTCTGTTTTCTCTATCTTTCGCTCCAGAGTGGCGTGGTTGATTACGAATCTTTTTGCTACAATTATTGCGGCCTCTGTTGTTAAAGGTTTTCAAGATGTTATTGCTCAGGTTTCAATTTTGGCCGTATTGATGCCGATTGTGGCTTCTATGGGCGGAACCACCGGAAATCAGACGCTTGCGGTGGTGGTGCGGGCTTTGGCTACCAAGGAGCTTAATTCTGCCAATACATTGAGAATGATTATTAAAGAGTTTTTGGTTGGTCTGAACAACGGAATTTTGTTTGCTTGTTTAATTGCTCTTATTACCCATTTTTGGTTTCCGGAATATAAAATAATCAGCTTAATCATTGGTATTGCTATGCTGATTAATCTGACTATTGCCAGTTTGGCCGGTATTCTTATTCCGTTGACACTGAACCGTTTGAAGGTTGATCCGGCGGTGTCTTCAGGGGTGTTTTTAATCGCCATTACCGATTCTGGCGGCTTCTTTACTTTTTTGGGGTTGGCAAAGCTCTTTTTGTTGTAACTTTGTTTATATCTCGAAGTTAGGACTTTTGATTTATGCATTATCGGTTATAATTGACCCCAATATTAAAATAATTTTTTGGGAGTGATCCGTGTTTTTGGGATTAAGTATTGCTTTTGCAGCGGTTTTGTTGGACCAACTCAGCAAATATTACATGTTAAATGAAGTTTTGGGGCAAAGCACCATTATTGTTATCTCTCCGGTGTTTAATTTGGTGAAGGCATGGAATACCGGCGTGAGTTTTTCTATGTTTAATAATTATGGTAGTTTGGGGGCTTTTTTGCTTTCCGGTGTGGCTCTTGTGATTGTGGGCTTTTTGCTCTATTGGCTAAAAAATGAGGCTAATCGTCTGGCTCAGGCTGCTTTGGGGATGATTATTGGCGGAGCTATCGGTAATGTGATTGATCGGGTTCGTTTGGGCGCCGTGTTTGATTTTTTGGACTTTCATATCGGAGAAAGCCATTGGCCAGCTTTTAATCTTGCTGATAGTTTTATTTGTATTGGCGCGGCAATTTTGGTTTTGCAAAGCGTTTGCCATTATCTGAAAAAAGAAGAAGGGAAAAATTAGATGAGAAAATTGATTATCGGACTTGTAGCTATGACTGCAGCTTTGAGTGCTTGCAGTAATTTGACTAAAGAAAAACTTGGTTTGAGTAATAAAGCTCCCAATGAATTTATGGTTACAACCAGACCGCCTTTGTCTTTGCCGCCAGAGTATGATTTGCGTCCGGTGGTGGAGCCTGTTCAATCACAACAAGACAATCTGCCTGCTGCTGATGAGGCTTTTGTTTCTGAAATTGAGGAAGCTAAATAACCTTTTATGGGAAAGAATTTTATCTATATCTTGCTGTTTCTTGTTTTGCTGCCGGTTTTGACAGCAAAAGCAGAGCTTTTTGGCGCAAAAGAATTCTATCTTGATAACGGTTTACGTGTGATCGTGGTGGAAAATCACAGAGTACCGATTGTCAAACATATGGTGTGGTATAAGGTCGGGGCAGCTGATGAAATACCCGGCAAAGGAGGCTCTGCTCATTTGTTGGAGCATTTGATGTTTCGCGGAACATCTAAGGTTCCAAACCAAGAGCTTAATCGCTTATTGGAGGCAAACGGGGCAGAAAGCAACGCTTTTACCGGGCAAGATATGACAGCGTATCATCAGCTTTTGGATATCAGCCGTTTGGAATTGGCAATGTTTTTGGAAGCAGACAGAATGCAAAACTTAAACATTAGCTCAGATGATTTTGAAACCGAAAGAAGTATCGTTTTCCAGGAGCGTAAAGAACGGGTGGATAACAACCCTTTGGGGAGTTTCAGAGAGGCCGTGAATCGGGCCCTGTGGCAGGAACATCCTTATGCCAGACCGGTCACCGGCGTTGACGCTGAGATAAAAAATCTCAAAAAAGAAGATTTGCTTGAGTTTTATCGGCGCTATTATGCTCCCAATAATGCGGTTTTGGTGTTGGCCGGAGATATTGATGTGCCAACGGCTAAAGAATTGGCTGAGAAATACTATGGCGAGATTCCCGCAGCAGAGGTTGTTGAAACAGAAATGCCCGAGTTGCAATCCGAATTTGATGCGACCATCACAATGCGTAAGCCGGATATTAAAGGCAGTCGGATTTTGATTATGTTTGCCGCGCCTTCATATAAGGTGGAGGCCGAAGATGTATATAATCTTCAGGTTTTGGCAGCCTATATGGGCGGCGGAGATACTTCTAAGCTTTATAAAAAACTGGTGCTTGAGGATAAAAAAGCTTTAAGTGTCAGCGTTGATTATAATCCGATATCAAGAAGCTATGGGCAGTTTGTGGTTGCCATGGTTCCGGCAGACGGGGAGAGACCGCAAGAATTGGTTAAAGCCTTTGAGAATGCTTGGAATGAGGCAATGAGCGAATTTAGTATTGATGAGTTGGAAAAAATTCGCAAAAAGATGCTGGCGGGTCTTGTTTATCTTAGAGATAATCCCGAAGATACCGCTTATATTGTTGGGTCTATGGCGGTGGCCGGGGTGTCTTTGAAAGAGATAGAGGAGCAAGAAGAAAAAATTAGAGCCGTGCGCCTTTCTGAAGTACGTAAGGCGGCAGGAAAACTTGTAAAGTCTGCTCCGAAAGTGATTGGTATTTTGCAGCCGCTTGAAAACGGCAATGACGGAGAAAAGAAATGAGAGCGCCCAGATATCGAAAACATTCTGCTCAGAAGCTTTTTTTCGGTTTGCTGCTTTTGGCGGCAGTAATCTTTGGAATGTGGAAATCAGCACCGCAAATATCTGCGTTTTTAAACTCCAATCCGCAAAAAATTGTTGAAAATTCGGTTCTGAAATCTAAAAATTTTTCAGCACCGGTGGTGGAAATTATTTCACCTAAGACTAAGTTAAAGGCTTATTTGCTTGAAGATGATACAAACCCGATTATCAGTTTGAATTTCAGCTTTAAAAATGCCGGTTATGCCAGTGATGATGAAAATGAGCAAGGAATTGCTCAAATGACCGCAGCTCTTTTGACAGAGGGAGCCGGTGATTTGAATGGACAAGCCTTGAAAGAGGCGTTAGAAAGTTTGGCCATTAAAATAAGTTTTGCCGCCGGTAAAGATGATTTTTCTGGCTCTATGCTTACAACTAAAGCCAATGCCAGAGAGGCTGTGCAGTATCTGAATTTGATGCTTGCTTCTCCCAGATTTGAGGAGGTTGATATTAAAAGAGTTAAAGCTCAAATGAAAGAAGCTCTTAAGCGCCAAGATGAATATCCGGCCAGGGCTTTGGAACTTGAGTTTATTAAGGAGCTTTATGGCGAGCATCCTTATGGTAGAAATCCTCTTGGCAAAATTCAGGATATTGAAAAAATATCTGCGGCAGATTTGCGGCGATTTGTTAAAGATAATTTTAGCCAAAACAACCTTATTATCGGCATTGCCGGAGATCTCAATGCAGAGGAAGCTGCTGAATTTATTGATGGCGTTTTTGCTAATCTGCCGTCTAACGGGCAAATTAATTTTGTGAAAGAGGCTGAGATTGATTTTGATGGGCGTGTGCGCCAAATTGCAAGAGACAGTGGGCAAAATATGGTTTTGAAGGCTCTGCCCGGGGTTTCTCGCAATCATGAAGATTTTTATCCTCTGTTTGTTGCCAACTATATTTGGGGCGGGGCAGGGCTGACATCAAAACTTTCTCAACAACTGCGTGAGAAAGAGGGACTAACCTATGGAGTATACTCGTATTTGTCCATAGATGATAAGTCGCCTCTGTTGGTGGTGGCGTTTTCCTCCACGGCAGATAAATTTAAGAAGGCTGATGCATTGCTTAATGAGCAAACAAAAATTTTTGGGCATCGGGGTGTCTCAAAAGTTGAGCTTGAAAATGCAAAAAACTATCTAATCGCCTCTTATAACTTGCGATTTGCATCAATTGAAAATATTGCCGAGATATTGACAGCTATGCAAAAATATAATTTAGGACTGGATTTTTTGCAAAAAAGAAACGATTATATTGCTAACATCAGCTTGGAAAAGGTTAATGAGGCTGCTCAAAAGTATTTTGACGACAGCAAGATGATTAGTGTTGAGATAGGCAAATTCTGACCAATTAACAAGGAGATAATAAAAATGTTTGGGAAAAAGCCGGAAGTAAATAAATCAAGAGCTTGGAAAAAGCTGGCAAATCACTATAAGAAAATGCGCGATGTCGAGATGCGCGGCCTATTTCGCAAAGATCCTCAGAGGGCAGAGCGCTATACAATTAATCTTGATTCGATGATGCTTGATTATTCCAAAAACCGGATTACCGATAGAACCATGGCCTATTTGCTGGCTTTGGCCAAAGAGTGCAAGCTCTCCGAGAAAATTGAGGCTATGTTCAAGGGAGATAAAATTAATTCAACCGAGAATCGGGCTGTCTTGCATGTTGCTTTGCGTAATCGCGAGAATTCTCCGATTTATGTGGATGGCAAGAATGTTATGCCGGAAATCAATGCCGTATTGGCTAAAATGCGCAAGTTTTCCGAAGATGTGCGTTTGGGAAAATTTGTTGGGCAAACAGGTAAAAAGTTAACCAATATCGTTAATATTGGTATCGGAGGCTCTGATTTGGGACCCAAAATGGCAACTGAGGCTTTGCGCAAGTATTGGGCCAAAGATATCAAATGTTATTTCATCTCTAATATTGACGGAACCGCTTGCAGTGAGGTCTTGAATAGGGTTAATCCTGAAGAGACCCTCTTTATTGTTTGTTCAAAAACTTTTACGACAATTGAGACGCTTACCAATGCTAAGACCTGCCGTAAGTGGTTGGTTGATGCTTTGGGCGAGCACGCTGTAGCCAAGCATTTTGTGGCTGTTTCCACCAATGCCAAGGAAGTTGAAAAATTTGGTATTAACACTGAAAATATGTTTGAATTTTGGGATTTTGTCGGTGGGCGCTACTCTATGTGGTCAGCTATTGGCCTTTCTATTGCCATAGCTGTAGGCATGGATAATTTTGAGAAAATGTTGGATGGCGCTCATGAAATGGATATGCACTTCAAATATACCGAATTTTCTAAGAATATTCCGGTTATCTTAGGTTTGCTCGGCGTATGGTATAATGATTTTTTCCATTTTCATAACACGGCTGTTGTTCCCTATGATCAGTATTTGCAATATGTTCCTGCTTATTTGCAGCAGTTGGTGATGGAAAGTAACGGAAAATTTGTTTCTAATGACGATACGTTTATCAAATATCTTACTTCTCCGGTATTATTCGGCGGGGCGGGAACAGATGTTCAACATTCCTTCTTCCAGATGCTTCATCAAGGAACATCCATTGTTCCGGTTGATTTTATTGTTCCGGCTATTTCGCACAATGAAATCGGAGAGCATCATGAAATCTTGCTTGCTAATGTTTTAGCGCAAGGAGAGGCTTTGATGAAAGGAAAAACTCTCAAAGAGGCCTATGATGAAATGCGCAGAGCAGGCAAACCCAAAGAAGAGGCTAAAAGACTTAAGAAATACAAGAGTTTTCCGGGAAACCGTCCTTCCAATACCATTGTCTTTAAGAAAGTTGATCCTTATACACTCGGAATGTTGATTGCCATGTATGAGCATAAGACTTTTGTGGAAGGTGTGATTTGGAATATTGATTCCTTTGACCAAATGGGCGTTGAACTTGGTAAGCAGATGGCTTTGAGTATTTTGCCGGAGTTGCAAAATAATGCCTCAGGCATTAGCCATGATGCATCTACCTCTAATTTGATTGCCACTATTCGTCGTTTGCGCAATTGATTATACCGAGAGACTGATGCCAATTAGAATCTTACCTTCAAATCTTGTGAACCAAATCGCCGCCGGAGAGGTGGTCGAGAGGCCGGCATCTGTTGTCAAAGAGCTGGTGGAAAATGCCATAGATGCCGGTGCTAGCAGTATCGAGGTGCGCTTAAATGAGGGGGGTAAGACCTTAATTGCCGTGACTGATAACGGCAAAGGTATGGGCAAAGAGGAACTTGCTTTAGCCGTTGAGCGCCATGCAACATCCAAACTGCCGGATGATAATCTCTTTAACATCAATTTCTTGGGCTTTCGCGGGGAGGCGCTACCTTCCATTGCCTCGGTCGCCAGGCTTTCTATCGTCAGCCGGGTGAAAGATTCTGACAGTGCCTGGAAAATTGAGGTTAACGGCGGTCAAAAGTCTGAGGTTGTTCCCGCTGCGCAATCTCAAGGTACCAGAATTGAAGTGCGTGACTTGTTTTTTGCCACGCCGGCACGGTTGAAATTTTTGAAAACTGCCGCGCATGAGGCGGCTCAATGCTCGGATATTTTACAAAGAATTGCTTTGGCAAACCCTTCAATCGCTTTTAGCCTTTATGAAAATGATCGTAAGAAATTTTCTTTGCCGGCTTGCAACGGTGATTTGTTTGATGCCAGATTGGCTAGAATATCGGCTATTATGGGGCGCGAGTTTGGTGAAAATTCCATTCTTATCGGGGCCGAGCGCGAGGGAGTGAAAATCAGCGGCTATATCTCTTTGCCAACGCTTAATAAGGCAAATTCTCTTTCACAGTTTTTGTTTGTTAATAATCGGCCGGTGAGGGATAAGTTGTTGCTTGGCGCCATCCGTGGCGCATATCAGGATGTTTTGGCTTCTGGCAGGTATCCTCTTTGTGCGCTGTTTTTTGATGTGGAACCGCAATTTGTGGATGTGAATGTACATCCGGCCAAGGCAGAAGTGCGTTTTTATGATAATGCTTTGGTTAGAGGGCTATTGGTTTCATCTATTCGCAATGGGCTTAATCTTCATGCTAATAAAACTTCTAATGTTTTGAATTTGGAGCAACTTGTTAACGATAAGATTCCTGATTTTCAAAATACTTCCTTCGGAGAAGAGCGGTTGGAAGAGAGTGTTTCTTTGGGCGAGTTTTTGCCGCGTCAGGCCATGAATTTTGCTTATCGGCCTCAGCCTAAACGTCAGGCAGAATTGCCGGAATTAGAGCATAAGTTTTCTATCAGGGTAGAGGATGTCGAGGATGAAATTTCGCGCAGCGATGTCGGTCCTTTAGGCTTGGCAAAGGCGCAATTTCATAATACATATATCATATCGCAAAGCGAAGACAGCATTATTATTACCGACCAGCATGCCGCCCATGAGCGAATTGTGATGGAAAAACTCAAAGCAGGTCTAAAGTCTGGCCAGGTGGCAACCCAGATGCTTCTTATTCCTGAGGTGGTTGATTTACCTGCGGCGGAGAAAACAAGGATTTTGGATGCAGCTGAGGATTTGGCAAAACTTGGACTCGTGCTAGAAGAATTTGGCACCACAGCAGTTATTGTACGCGAGATTCCGGCTCTTTTGGGTAATACGGATGTTAAAAAACTGGTTGAGGATGTGGCTGAGCAAATGGCAGAGTGGGGCAGTGGCTTTGAGCTAACAGAAAAACTCCATCTGGTTTGTGCGACAATTGCTTGTCATGGGTCAGTCAGAGCCGGGAGGCGTCTGAATGTTGAGGAAATGAACCAGCTCTTGCGCGATATGGAGAAAACACCGCATTCCGGCCAATGCAATCATGGGCGTCCGACTTATGTGGAATTAAAAATTACAGATATTGCAAAATTGTTTGATAGGTAGGTTTTTATGATAAATGAGGTCTTCTTAAGAGGGTTTGAGGCTGCCTTAATTGCCGGACTTATTACCGGATTGGGCGGTTTTTGTATTTTTTTGAAAAAAAGATATTTGAAAACCGAAATTAATTTGCTGCTCAATTTGGCGGCAGGGATTATGTTGGCTGCATCATTTTTCTCTTTGTTGGTTCCTTCAATGCATGAGATTATTACCGAATCTCAGAATACATATCTAAACGCCCTTGAATATATCTTTGCCGTCTTTATCGGTGTTTTGCTGGTGTGGATTTTAAATATTGTTATTCCGCATGAGCATAATGCAATGGGGCATCATGGTCCGCATTTTGATATCAAAAAGGCGTGGCTGTTTATTATTGCCATTACCTTACATAAATTGCCCGAGGGTTTGGCCGTCGGAGTGGCTTTTGGGGCTGAGGACTTGGTTAATCCTCTGTCTTTGGTGGTCGGAATCGCCGCTCATAATATTCCGGAGGGGTTGACAATAGCTATTTCCTTGGTGGCGGCCGGAAATTCAAGGTTGCGTGCGGCTATGACGGCTTGTGTTATTGGTTTGGTTCAGCCGTTGGGAGCAATTGTTGGCTTGTTCTTTATGGAAATCAGCTTCAATATTGTTCCTTATGGTATGGCTTTGGCCGGCGGAACACTCTTGTTTGTGGTGGTAAACGAGATTTTGCCAGAAACCTATGGCACTAAAGAAACAAACCGCTCGGCAGCGGCCGTGTTCTTGGGGTTTATTGCCATGACGTATCTCACTATCGTCTTTGGTGATTAGTTTATCTTTACTTGCTCTTTTTTTGAAAAAAGTTATTGACGATAGCTTAAAGTTCCGCTAAATATATCTGCGTTGCTTTGCTGGAGAGTTGGCAGAGTGGTAATGCAGCGGATTGCTAATCCGTCATCGTGAATAACGATGCACAGGTTCGAGTCCTGTACTCTCCGCCACTTCAAACCGCCTTTGAAAATCGAAGGCGGTTTTTGTATTGACGGCTGTCTTTTTCAACTACATAATATTTTATGCGTATGGCTATGTTAGTGATGGAACAATGAGGCCGTAACGTTTGTTTTTTTATATCTTTCTTAATAAAGTTTACCAGCAGATATAACTCATAATTAAATCCTTAATTTTATTCTAAGGATTTTAATCTTTTGGTGGCGAATTATGGCTAGATTAAAAAATTATAAAAAATTTGAACAAACTAAGGGGGGAATTATTTTTGCCAGAAATTATACTAAGAGAATAGAAACCGCTTTGAAAATTGCTAAGAAATGTCAAGACCAATGGGATTATCTTTTGTGGGTGGCATCAGCTAATCTTTTAGATATTCCGGCTTATAAAAATAAAATAATTACAAAAATATATAAAAATGCCGATAGCTGCCAATTTTTTGCTTTTGAGGAGCTCTCTTTGAATGATCAGATCTATTTGCGTCTTTATGATCTGGCTTCTGATAATAGGGTCTTTTGTGTTATCGATGGTTGTCTGAATATTAAAAATACAACTTCCGGACGGACCAAAAGATTACTTTCCATGCAGGATAAGTTCGATTTTCGCCTTCTGCTTTCCGAAAACCTCGTCTGTCGCGGTTTGAGAGATGTTTATGCTCTGATGCAATTTATGGATACTTCTATCTTGGGAATGACTGAAATCCAATTTCAGAATAGGTTTATGCCTTTTTATACCGATGATTTTGATGTTTCTAAACGTTGGTCTAAACCAAAATTTGAACGTTTGGCTATGAAATTGCTGCGACCATATGTCTTGTTTTGTGATTTGACTGATAATCTTAATATTAATTATCAGGGGTATTGGTTCGACCTAACCGATAAAGAAAAAATTGCTTATCAGGAAGATAAAGAAAGATTTTTGCATGGAAAAATGAGAGTCTTGTTTTTGCAGGCTATTCAAGAATTTCAGTATCTTTATACTATTTGTCAGAAAAAAGTTGAAAAATTGGCAGAATTACTTGATGATATTGAGAAACGAAAAGAAAAAGTTATTATTTATACTAAATATTTGGGAGAAATTAAATTTTTGAGAGAATCGG
>CALXVW010000074.1 GCA_944392185.1 uncultured Alphaproteobacteria bacterium | reverse complement strand
GGCACGAGCGCCAGCGAAACGAACTTTGTGAGTTGAGCGGGTTACAGCTTGCTAATCGCACCGGGGCGTTCCCCGGCAGGCCGTCGCCTGGCACTTGCATCAGCTAACCGACAACTCTCCAATTTTCGCCATCATATTCAAGCTCCAATATCGAGCCGTTTTCGACGTAAGAAGCTTCATAACCTAGGGCGATTAAAGTCTGCGCCAACATAATCCCATGAGCAGACACAGCAATATTTTGATAATCAAGCCCGGCCCATTTTTGTAAACCGGCAAAAATTCTCTCTTTCGCTTGCTTTTTAGTTTCGCCACCGGGATAACAAACATTTTCAAACTTTCTGTCAGTCGTATGCCAAGCGTCAAATATCTCGGAAAATCTTTCCTTAATCTCAGTTCTGGACAAACCTTCTGCAGCGCCGACATCTATCTCATTAAAGTCATGTTCAATAACAATCGGCACATTTAAGGCCTCATTTGCCAGTTGAGCGGTTTGTTTGGCCCTTTTCAAGGGTGAGCAAGCGATAATCTCAATACCCTTCCCTGCAAGCCGTTGTCCTATGTTTTTAGCCTGCTCTTTTCCAAGCTCTGTCAGAGCGGAATCATCAGTTCTGCCCTGGGTTCTTCCTTGCAGGTTATAGGTGCTTTGCCCGTGTCTGAATATATAAAAATATTTTGCCATTTCAATAGATTGCATCAACATATTAAAGCGAAAACAGTTAGCACACTTCCTTGCCGAACTCACGCATCATGGTTTTATAAAGCAGCTTTCCGACATGGCCGCGCTCCGGCACCATAATTAATGTAGACTTAGGCAAAGCCTTGTGAAGTTTATAAGCTCCTTTGGGCGGACAAACAAAATCCAAACGATTATGAATGATAAGAGCCGGAATATCTTTAATTTTGCGAATATTTTTCAAGATTTGGTTAGGCTCCAGCATAAATTTATTGGCGCTGTAATGCATATAAACTCTCTGTGAGGCCAATTCTTTATCATCAATCTCTTGCAAGGTGTTCCACTGCGGGGTTAAATTTCCGCATATGCGCTCATACCAGCCATAATAATTGGCGGCATCGAGCTGTTTTTTGAGGCTTTTTGAGCTTATTTCCGCATCAAAATGAGCTTGCACGGCCCTACCCTTGGCTTTACGTTCAAGCTCTTCAACAAATTCCGGATAAAAGAAGGAGTTGCCCTCAAACTCCCAAAAACGACTGTCTTCATCGGCCAGAAATATCTGAGAAAGCAGGATTTTTTCGACTTTATCGGGATATTTTTCAGCAAACAAAAGAGCCAAAGTTGAGCCCCAAGAGGCGCCTCTCAAGATGATTTTTTCTTTTATATTCAAATAATTAAGCAGCAAATTTGCGTCTTCAATCAAATCTTGAGTAGTGTTGTTTTCGCACATTCCCAAAGGCAGAGAGCGGCCGCAACCGCGTTGATCAAACATAATCACCCGATATTTTCTCAAATTGGCAAATTTGGCATGACCGGGTCTGGTGCCGCCACCGGGTCCACCGTGGAAAAGCAAAATCGGTTTTCCTTTTTTGTTGCCAAACTCCATAAAAAACACCTGATGCCCCTTATTTTCGGGCAAAAAGCCCTGATTAAAAGGTTTTGGCTCAAACAGCTTTTTCCACCAATTTAACATCTGCGCCTCTTAAAATATTTGCATTTTAATTTGAATTTTATATAGTAGTTCTGTTGAAAATGATACTATGGAAATAAGTGATGTCAACCAAATTTGGCTATTCTTCAGAACTTTATTTGATTGAGCCGCAAGATATAATCAATCTCGCAGATGCGCCGAGCGATTTAGCATCAGAAATCAAATGCGAAGATGATATTGTTGTTCTCTTAGGCGATGCAAAGACCCAAACGCCCGATGTATTGGTTAGGGGCCGAGAGCTTGCGCAGAAGGCTTTTGAAACGCAAAAAGCTTATGTTCCGGTTCGATTTATATTCAAATCGAGCATTGCTGCATGGAATATTTTACCTATATTTTTCAAGCAATTACGCCAGCATTTTAAATTTACAAATAAAAACATATACCATACAAGCTTGAAAAATATAAGAGAATTGCATATTGAGCGTGGTTTTCGCAATGCCGAAAACGCCTATGATATCTCCAAACGCTGGCACATATCGCCTGAAGAACGGGTCAGAAAATATACCGAACTGAAAGAATCTCTGCTTTCCAAAGGTTTTGACGACAGCAAACCGATTTCCATCATGCTTTGTCGGCGTTGCGGTATCAAAGATTCGGTTGATGACGGGCACCACCGTATTGGTATTTGTGTTGAAAACAATATTGACCGCATTGCCATTCAATTTAAGGCTGCGGGAGCTCTTCCGAGATTTTGGCAAAAAATTGGACTTAAAATATTGCCTCGCCGAAATTAACGAGGTTTACACCCGCAATATGTTTGATTATAAAGCGCAAGCTCTTTAATGAGTTGAGCGCGGAGTTCTTGGCGTCCGCCTTTTCGCCCCTCAATTTCCAGGTAAGGGATCCCAACCTCGGCAGAGGCTTTGGCCGCCGCGCGGTTAACCTGCGCCAAATCCTTGTAGCGAGAGACACCCAAAACCGAGGCCACAGCCTCAAAACCATTCTCTTTGGCATATTCCATCACTCTTTTAAGGCGCATATAAAAGCAGACATCACAGCGTTTTCCTCTTTCGGGCTCGTTTTCAAGCCCTGCTGTTAGCTTACACCAGCGTTCATTGTCATACTCAAGCTCAATAAACGGAACATCATAGAGCGTACAGAGCCGCTTATTTTCATCGGCTCTTTTGCGATATTCCTGCTCGGGGCGAATATTGGGATTATAAAAGATAACCGCAAAATCCTGCCCCTCTTCTGCCAGCAATTTTATAACCGCGCAAGAACAAGGCGCACAACAAAACAATAAAAAAAAACGCATTTTAATAAATCCTTCCAACCGGCATTATAAATATTCACCAAAAATTAGCAAACATTATTTATAATCTTAGAAATTTTAAGAGGTAAAAATGAGCACTTACAAAAACATTGTGATTTTAACCGGCGCCGGGATTTCTGCAGAATCAGGGCTTGCCACCTTCAGGGCCTCCAACGGGCTATGGAACAATCATAAAGTGGAAGATGTTGCCACCATAGAGGCTTTTGAGCGCAATCCGGCATATGTCCACGAGTTTTATAATGAGCTCAAAAAGGAGCTTGTCAAAGCCAAACCAAACAAAGCTCACCTAGCCATTACCAGATTGCAAAAAGAATATGATGCAAACATAAGTGTTGTCACTCAAAATGTAGACACCCTGCATGAAAAAGCCGGCAACCAAAACATCTACCACATTCATGGGCAAATAAACCAAGCTGTCTGCCTGAACTGCGGGCGAATTTTGGAAACATTCGGCGATGTTGACACGGAAACCGTTTGCCCTCATTGCCACATTGCCGGTATGATGAAACCAAACATTGTGTTTTTCGGAGAAAATCTGCTGTGCATGGATAAAGTAGACCGCCTGCTCTCAGAATGTGACCTTTTCTTGTCTATTGGCACCTCAGGCGTTGTTTTTCCGGCCGCATCATTTGTACAAATTGCCAAATATAACAATGCCAAGACCTATGAATTTAATCTGGAACCCACCTCCAATAATTATTATTTTGACCACCACATTTACGGACCGGCCGGCACCACCCTGCCCGCCTTTGTTGATGAGATGATAAAGAACAAATAAGGGAGAAAGCCATGTCTATTTTGCTGCAAAATGTCCAGTTAAACGATCAAAAGACAGATGTTTTAATTGAAAATAGCCGTTTTAAGAAAATAGCTTCCAACCAGGATATCTGTGGAAAAGAGGTTATTGATTGTTCAAACAAAGCAATTTTACCGGCTTTTTACAACACTCATTCTCACGCCGGCATGAGCTTGTTTAGAGGCATTAGCGATGACAAAGACTTGTTTGACTGGCTCAATCACGACATCTGGCCAAGAGAGGCCAGGCTAACGCCGGAAATGATTTATACGGCAACCAAATTCTCGATTTTAGAAATGGTAAAGACCGGCACAACTTTCTTTGCCGATATGTATTTTGAACCGGAGATGATCTTAAAAGCCGTGGCCGAAATGGGTGTGAGAGCAGCGGTTTCTTTGAGCACCTGCGACTTGTTTGACAAAGAACGCCGCCAAGAAGAAGAGAAAAAGATAGAAGCCTATATGGCGCTTTCCAACCCGGCACCGGAACGTATCCAAAAGGTTTTGACCACCCACGCGGTTTATACTGCCTCAGCTGATTTAATACGTTTTAATGTTATGATGGCAGAAAAATACGGCTTACATCTGCATATTCACGCATGCGAAACACAAAAAGAAGTCTCTGATTGCAAAAAAGAACACGGCTGTTCTCCCATTAAATACTTGGATAAATTAGGCGCTTTAAGCGACAAAACAGTTTTGGCCCACGCGGTGTTCTTAGATGATGAAGATATAGATATTCTGGCACACAAAGGCGTTTGGCTCAGCACCAATCCCTCTTCCAACTACAAATTAGCCTCGGGTGTGTTCATGCTGCAGAAGCTACTGGATAAAGGCTGCAAAATCGCACTTGGCACCGACAGTATGGCCTCTAATAATAATTTGAGTATGCTAGACGAGATGAAACTCTGCGCCCTTTCTGCCAAGATACAAAGCCAAGACCCAACAGCCGGCTCTGCGGCAGATGTGTTTAAGATTGCCACCTGCAACGGAGCAAACGCCTTTGGAATTGATGCCGGAGAGATTAAGGAAGGAAAGTTAGCTGATTGTATTTTGGTAGATTTAGACAATCACCTCCTGGTACCAAACTACAATCTGATTTCCAATATGGTTTATTCGGCTGATAGCTCTTGTATAGATACATTGATCTGCAACGGTCAAATAATTATGCAAGATAAAAAAATTGCCGGAGAAAAAGAGTTGTTATCCCAAGTCCGGCAATTAGCAAAAGAATTCAAAGACTAGAAACCCAAAGGATCTTTTGATTTATCATTTTTAACAGGAAAAGCCAAAGGATCCTTTGATTTATCACTTTGGGTCGGAAAAGCCAGCGGGTCTCCAGTCATTTTGCTGGAATATCCTTTTGTTTTGGGCTTTTCTACCTCTTTATCTTCTTTTGCATCGTTTTTATAACAACTGTCACCGACACAATCCCAAGTATTTCCATCCTCATCCTCAAGCTCTACCCAGGCATGAGCTGTTCCCGTCATCATAAGGCTCACCAAAGCCAATAAAAGCAACTTACGCATTATTTTTCTCCCCGTTTATTTTTGCAAACACATATTCATCATGATATTCACCATAAACATAAATACCGTCCTTAGCCACACCTTCACAAGTAAATCCGCAACGTTTGGCAACCGCCGCAGAGGCAACATTCTCGACATCACACTTAATCACTAATCGATGAATTCCTCGAGCAAACAGTTCTTTTGTAAGCAACCTCACAGCCTCAGAAACATAGCCTTTCCCGGAAGCTTCCACATCCCTATAATAACCAAATTCGGCTTGTCTTTTATTATACAAAACCGTATGTACACCACCGGCACCGACCAACTTTTTGGTTTGTTTATCAAGAAAAACATATTCAAAAAAGTTTTGTTCCTGAAAGTTTTTATAAAAAGACAAGCTGATTTTATGAACATCGGCAACAGAACGTGTCCCGTCAACCCAAAAAAGATAAGGTCTTAAAAAATCTCTAGATTTATCTATCAACTGCCATAGAGCCTCATCATAAGCCTCGGTACGCGGAACCAAAATAACACTTTCACCGACAATTTTTTCCGGCATTGAAAATTTTGGTAAATCTTCTCTAACCACAACAGCTTCCTCCCCGTTTATAATGAAGATAAATAAAGCATAGCAATATTTTAGATTTTGGCAATATACAAAACAAAATGCTTCGGATAATTTCTTACCCGAAGCATTTTCAAGTCAAAGTAGTAAAGCTTACTTACCGTTAAAAGCCTTTTTATAAACTTCCAAAACCAATTCCTTGGTACAAGGACGCGGATTTCCGCCGGTGCAAACATCAGCCATTGCCGCCTCGGCCAAAGCTTCCAAGTCCTCTTTTTTAACACCGATTTCTTTTAAGGTCTTGGGAATATTGACATCCTTTTTCAACTTTTTAACGGCCTTAATCGCTGCCTCGCGGTATTCTGCCTGCTTCATCTTATCAACATTCTTAACACCCATGGCTCTGGCAATTTCTCTAAATTTGGTGCCGGTATAGGAAGCATTAAATTCCATAACATATGGCAACAAAACGGCATTTGCCACACCGTGCGGCGTATCATAAAAAGCAGACAGCGGATGAGCCATACCATGAACCACACCAAGCCCGACATTAGAAAAAGCCATACCGGTGATATATTGTCCCAAAGCCATCCCCTCACGCCCGTCAGGGTCATTTTCAACGGCTTTGCGCAGGTTTTTAGAGATAAGTTCAATAGCCTTAAGGTTCAAGGTATCCGCCAGCTCCCAAGCGCCAAGCGTGGTATAGCCCTCAATAGCATGGGTCAAGGCATCCATACCTGTTGCCGCTGTAAGCCCTTTCGGCATAGAAGACATCATATCCGGGTCCACAACAGCCACCACCGGAATATCGTGCGGATCAACGCAAACGAATTTGCGGCGTTTTTTCTCATCAGTAATCACATAGTTAATGGTGGTTTCAGCGGCAGTTCCGGCTGTGGTAGCAACAGCAATCACAGGCACACTCTTGTTTTTAGTCGGAGCCACACCCTCAAGCGAAACGACATCGGCAAATTCGGGATTGTTGATGATGATACCGATACCTTTAGCCGTATCTTGAGGAGACCCTCCGCCAATGGCAATCATATAGTCAGCCTTAGCTTTCTTGAAAGCCTTAACACCTTCTTGCACAATTTCCACACTTGGATTAGCTTTAACTTTGTCAAAGATTTCATAAGCCATTTTATTTTTATCAAGCAAATCGGTAACTTTTTTCACCACCTTGAATTTTACCAAATCGGCATCGGTCACGATAAGAGCCTTCTTAAAACCGCGAGATTTCACCTCTGTAACAATCTCTTTAACAGCGCCATGTCCGTGGTAGCTGGTTTCATTCAATATAAAACGATAGGCCATGATTTTTCCTTTCAAAAATTAAAACCTAAACTAAAATCAGTATAGATTTGAATGATTAATCTTTGGTAAAATAAATAACCTAACAAACCTCTTTACAATTAAAAATTAAGGATATAGAGTGCCAACGCTTTTATAAAGAGGAAAAAAGATGATTCAGGATATGACTGTCGGAAATCCGACCAAATTGATTGTAAAATTCGCACTGCCGTTATTAATCGGCAACCTGTTCCAACAACTTTATAACTTGTCAGACATTATCATTGTCGGACATTTGTTGGGAATCAATGCTTTGGCAGCAGTTGGCGCCACAGCTCCGGTATTTTTTGTGTTTTTGCTCATTGCATTTGGTTTTACCGGCGGTCTAACCGTCATTACGGCTCAACGTTTTGGCGCCAAAGATTATCACGGCATGCGCTCCTCGGTTACTCATAGCCTGATGGCATCTGTTGCCCTGAGCCTGTTTATTGCTTTAATGCTGATGGTATTTTTGCGCCCATTATTAAAGTTGATGAATGTGCCGCAAGAAATCATGGAAGACGCCTATACATTCATGTTTATCCTCTCTGGCGGCATGATAATGATTGTATTTTTTAATTTGTTATCAGGCTTCATCCGCGCAGTCGGAGACAGCAAAACACCGCTTTACTTTCTGATGCTTTCCTCCATCTTAAACATCGCGCTCAACTTGGTGCTGATTTACTATTTCAAGATGGGAGTTGCAGGCTCTGCCACCGGAACAGTAATTGCTGTCAGTGTTTCCATCATCTGCTGCTTATGTTTTATTGCTAAAAAATTCCCCATACTCCACCTTTCAAAAGCAGATTGGAAATTCAACCCCAAATTCATGAAAGAGCACTTAGATGTGGCAGTTCCCATGGCCCTACAGTTTGCGGTTTTGTCTTTGGGAATGCTTATTTTGCAAAATGTTTGCAACTCTTTCGGCCCCGAGATTATCGCTGCACTAACGGCTGCCATCCGTGTTGAGCAAGTTGCTACCCAACCTTTGCTTGCTTTAGGCTTGGCTATGGCCACCTACTCTGCCCAAAATTGGGGAGCCGGCAAACTGCATCGCATTAGAGAAGGTGTGCGTTATTCTGCCATTATGGCGCTCACATTTAGCATTGCATTAGCTTTGTCTGTACGCTTCATCGGCGAGGAAATGATTGGATTGTTTATTGAGGCAGGTAATGACAATGTTGTCCGCATTGCTTGTGAGTATTTGGATATCAGTACATTATTTTACTTTTTCTTAGGTATGATATTTGTCTTCCGCAATACCTTGCAAGGTATCGGTAAAGCAGGAATTCCGCTGGCGGCCGGCTTTACCGAGCTTTTGATGCGCTCTTTTGCCGCCATCTGGTTGGCGCAGGTAATCGGATATAGGGAGTTGTTCTATGC
>CALXVW010000073.1 GCA_944392185.1 uncultured Alphaproteobacteria bacterium | reverse complement strand
GCCACGACAGTGATGGTATCTGTAAATTTTATCATCCCATTAGGAAGGATTTCAATATTAGTCATCAGATAAGGAATATGTTCCATTGCGGGAACACGTGTAATTTTTCCGTTAGGAGGCAAAGCAATTTGGATAGAAGGGATGTTGAGGCGGTTCCATTGTTTCTGCTGCAGAGATGATGTATCCTGAAATTGAGGAACAGCCAAGTCATCTCGTTGAGGAAGCGACATCTGATTATCCATACGCTTGAGTGCATTGTCATAAATTTTTTGAAAGATTCCTTTCTGAGCTTCTTTTTGGGCCTGCAAAACGGTGTCACTTGGCTGTACGTCAGACGCATTGGTTTTAACTTTATCTCTGGGTTGAATAAATGTCTTTTTTAAGCGTTCATCTAAAAAATCGGTTAATTCTTCTTCGGTAATTGTGTGAACTTTCATCGGCGAAGGTTTGGGCATTTCAGCCTTTGGGATTTGGGTTTGATCTAAAATTTCGGTAACTTTGGCCAGTGGAGCATTAGTCCACAATAAACTGAAACAAATTGCAAAAAAAAGTTTTTTCATAAAATGCACTCTTTGTTAACGAATAAAAGATAAATGAATTATAAATTAAAGTTATTAAAAAGTTATAAAGTTTGTAAAAATAAGGAGATTTATCATGACAAACGTTGCGGCCATTATTTTGGGAGCAGGAAAAGGGACCCGTATGAAATCGGATTTGCCAAAGGTTTTGATGCCGGTTGACGGCAAGCCGATGATCCGCCATATTATTGATACGCTGGAAGAACTTAAAGCAGATAAAATTGTAACAGTGGTTGCGCCTGACGGAGATTTGGTCAAAAAAGAAGTGGCGCCGTATCCAACCTGTGTTCAGGAAAAACAATTGGGAACGGGGCATGCTGTTTGTTCTGCCAGAGGAGAACTTTGCGGGTATAAAGGCGATGTTTTGGTAATTTTTGGAGATCAACCGCTTTATACAAAAGATACCATGAAAAAGCTTCTAAAAAAGAGGGCGGAGGGTTATTCGGTTGTTTGCTTGGGTTTCCGTCCTAAAGATCCTGCACGTTATGGTCGCCTGATTATGAATAAGGGAAATCTTGAGCGTATTGTTGAATACAAGGATGCCACGGAAGAAGAGCGAGCGATTAATTTCTGCAATTCCGGAATGATGTGCTTTGACGGAGAAAAATTATTTGAAATTTTGGGCGCTATCAGTAATGAAAACGCAGCAGGTGAGTATTATCTTACCGATGCGGTTGAGGTTGCTCTGCGAATGGGACTCAAGTGCAGCGCAGTTGAGTGTCCGGTTGAGGAGGCATCTGCAGCGAATACATTGGAAGAATTAGCCTATTTGGAAGAATTGGTAAAGCAACGCAAAGCTCAAAAAGGAAAATAATGAGTTTTATCCGAAGATATTGGTTTGGTCTGACACTTGGTGTAATTGTATTTATTTTTTGCGTACTGTTTATTTTAGTTTTGCTTTCGCCTAGGCAAGATATGCAAAAAAGAGGCTTTATTCCGTGCACAGAGACCATGGCCGAAGAAATTTTCTCTTGTGAAAAAAACAAAGTCTTTTGTCTGCTTTCTGCTGTCATAAAAAATAGCTGGTGTGATATAAAAATTGTCAGCAAAGGCGTGAAAGATTGGGCCAAAGGACAACAACCGACACCATGGGCAAATTATATCTTTACACCCAAGCTTCCGACCGACGAACTTTTTGATGAAGCCGCCAGAACAGAATATCTAAGACAAACGCCGGATATAGAAGCAGAAATGCAGCGCCTACATGAGTTAAATAAGGAGTTAGAAAATGCAGAATATAAAGAACCGGAAATCACCCCAGAACAGCAACCACAAGAATTGCCCAAAGACTGAAGTGCCGGCCTGGGATCTGAGTGACTTATATAAAGGTATTAAAGATCCTCAGATAGAAAAAGATTTAGAAACTTATAAGCGCCAAAATAAAAAGTTAGCTAAAGATTATAAAGGAAAAATAGCTTCCATAAATGGGGAGGATTTTTACCAATCATTGCAGTTGGTTGAAAAAAATAGTGTGCTGGGCAGTAAATTGGCGGTATTTGCCTACCTTAATATGGTCACCCAAATGAAAAATCAAGAAGCAGTAGCTTTCTACCAAAATCTTGATGAAAAGATGACTGAATACAGCAAACCTTCAATCTTCTATACTTTAGAAATTAATCAATTACCGGATTCTAAGTTTAAGGAGCTGCTGAAAGACAAAAAGGTCAAGGCATATAAGCCGTTTTTGGAACGCGTGCGTCGTTTCAAGGCGCATGAATTGCCGGAGGCTCAAGAGGCTATATTTTTAGATAAATCGGTAACCTCCGGTTCGGCATGGCGGCGTTTGTATGATGAACATTCCGCCAAACTAGTTTATACCGTGGACGGCAAAAAATATAATGATGCCGAAATTTCAAAACTTATGCAGGATAAAGACGCAAAAGTCAGAGAAAAAGCCGGCAAAGAACTAAACAGAGTGAGTAAAGAAAACGCAAGCTTGTTTACGTTTATTTATAATATGATTGTAAAAGACAAGGCCATAAGCGATTCGCATCGCAAATATAAAACACCGGTAGCCGCCAGAAATTTAGATAATCAGGTGGATGAAAAGGCGCTTGAAGCCTTAGTAAGCTCTGTCAGAGCACAATATAATAATATTTCAAATCGTTTTTATAAGTTAAAAGCCAAATGGCTGGGGGTAAAGCAGATACAATACTGGGACAGAAATGCGCCGTTACCGTTTTCTGATGACAAGCACTATAGTTGGGAAGAAAGCGTTAAAATAGTTTTAGAAGCTTATGAGCGCTTTTCGCCTAAATGGCAGAAGTTGGCTTTACCGTTTTTTGATAGAGAACATTCATGGATAGATGTTCCGCCGAGAGACGGAAAGCGCAGCGGCGCTTTTGCCATGCCGTTGCCGGCCAAATTTCATCCATATTTGATGCTCAACTTTGTCGGCAAACAAAATGATGTTTTAACTTTAGCTCATGAGTTAGGGCATGGTTGCCATATGCGTCTGAGTATCAAACAAGGCGAGTTAAATGATGATACGCCGATGATTTTGGCAGAAGTAGCGTCTGTATTTGCCGAGATGATGACATTCCAGTCTTTGTTGGCAGGTATAAAAGATGATAAAGCCAAGTTATGCCTAATTGCCGGTAAAGTAAATGATATGATAAACACGTCTTTGCGGCAAATAGCATTTCATTGTTTTGAAACCAGAGTGCATGCAGAGCGACAAAAAGGCGAGTTATCTGCCGAACGGATAGAAGAGATTTGGTTGGAAGAAATGCAAACAAGCTTAGGAAAACATGTTGTTGTTGATGAGAACAGCCGCTATATATGGTCTATAGTCAGCCACTTTTTTCATAGCCCGTTTTATGTATATGCTTATTCTTTTGCGGATTGTTTGGTAAATTCGCTTTATCAGGTTTATCGAGAAGGTAGCGTTAAGGATTTTCCGGAAAAATATATGGCAATGCTTTCTCAGACTGGAGTGAAAAGGTATGATGAGCTTTTAAAACCATTTGGTTTAGATGCTAAGAAAGCAGAATTTTGGAATAAGGGTTTAAGCTTAATATCTTATTATATTGATGAATTGGAAGAATTGGATAAAAGACTAACAAAAGCAAAAATTATATAACAACAATTTGGAGATTAAAAGGTGTGTTGACATAAGGCGCTGAATTTGCTAATATAATATAAGGAAGTGTGTGTGGAGGTGTGTGATGTTAGGAAGAATTCTATTGGCAGGAGCCATATTATTGGGTGGTATTGCAGAGTTGCAAGCACGCACCTACTATTTACCGGATTATCAAAGCAGTTTTGTCTATGGGGGCAGGACTCAGAAAGTAGATTCCACACCACAAGTTTCAAGAACCTGTAGCACCTTTGGATATTATTCGGCATCGGATCGGCCGGAATATTCAGATTGTAAATTAGTTAATGCTCCGATACCCGGGCTTATATGTTATTCATGTACCCCCTGTCCAAGTACTTATATTTATGATAGCAGTAACTGTTCCGGAGACTACATTGTCTCTGAGGAAAGTTGTGGCGGAAGATATACAAATTGTATATGTGACCCATCTCAATATCCTGGGAATTCAGCCGGAAATGGTTGCGCGGAAGGAGAAAAGGCCGATTTAAGCCAATCTTGTACCAATAAATCTGGCGGCGAGACATTTTATAAATGTGTGGATGATCCATGCTATGATTTGATATCGGAAAGCACTTGCAGCAGCAGCGGTAAATATTGCAGGACCTCACCAAGTTGTTCCGGAAAATGTGAAAGCTGTGATGTAGATACCTGCAGCTGGGCTGAGAATTTGGGATACGCCGAGTGTGACAATGGCTGCGATACCAATGGCTCAATAGAAGGCTGCCCCGGCAGATGCAAAACCGGCTGTAAACCAATTACATGTCCGCGCGGCCAAAAAGCAGAAGATGGCGTTTGTGTAGATATGAGCTGTAGTGAAAGGCTGGCAGCTGATGGCTATGCCGTTGTCACCAATTGTGGAGAATATATGAGCGCAATGGGTAATAAGCAGCATGCTGTAATAATGGGAGGATTTGGAAAATATAGCAAAGATCCCGAAACTGGAGAGATGTGTATATACTCAAGCTCCGGAACATCTGAAGCAACGGCATCTTTGTATACTACATCTTATATTAAGGGGTTAGATTCTTCTTATTATAGTGATTGCCCAACCACATCAAATATCAGTATATATGTTAGTCGTGTGAGTGATGGGGTCGATATTTATCCCAATGTATCGAATCCGGAACTTTATGTGCGAGGAAATGTCAGTTTTTACGGAGATGTAATAGGCAGTATCATTATGTTAGAGCCTGGAACAGTAAATATTTATGGAAGGCACGAAACTACAGATAATAGTTATCTCACATATACAGGAGGGAAGATAGATGGAACTCTTAATTTATATGGCCCAACAAAAGCGTATGCTGGTATTGGAGGAAGTAATGCAATTATAAACATTTATGATGATTTTGTTTATGATCTAAAATATAGTGAAGCGTCTTCGGTTAGAGGAGAGACTATTAACTTCCATAATCCGGAAAAGCAAAATATTTTGCGAGGAATTTCTGGAAATGTTAACGTGGATAGCGGCGTATTGCTCCAAAAGCATAAGCCACATTCTTGGGATTTAGCAAATGGAACAATTAAATTAGCTTCTGGAGCTTGTATCCAAGAAAGAGATCGTTATAAAGTCTGTGCGCAAACACCGGTTACTATTACTGCTCAAAATGAAATGTTCCCGTTATCATGCCTTGAAACAGGTACGACAGAAACAGGGTCATGGTATGATGAAATTGAAGGTTCTACGTTTAATTATACGGTATCGTGTAAGGGTACAATAACAACAAATTGTCCGGAAGGAACAACGCCTGTAAGACTGTCATCAGAAACAGCAAACGATGAGAAACTTTATGGATTTATACAAAGTGATGGAAGCATCATATATTGTCCTTATATGTATACGCCGACTAAACCAGGAGGGACAGGAATTTTAAGCACCTTGGTTGAAAAAGATGGTTGCTATTCCGCACGAAATAACGATACGCAAGAACTAGAAAATGGTGGTTTTACAGGTGTTGTTTGTGTAAAAGAGGCAATGACTTGTGAAAAACAAATCATGAGCAAATATCCGCAGGCAATGATAATCAAGAGCGAGGCTGATCTTGATGAGATGATGACGGAAGAAAAACTTTCTGAGCTATCAACCAACAATCAGCCGGCAGTATTGGTAAACGATATTACGTTAAGTAAAGATCAAACATGGAAAGGCTACGGTTCGGTTAAATTTGTCGGTGCAACATATTTCTCAGATATAAGCGAATGTGCAGAGATGGAAATGCCAACGGTTAACCTGAATGGAAATATCGTTAAATTAGGTAGTGAACTCAATATGTTTAATCTTCATATTAGTGGTAATTCTCCGTCGACGGATACAATAACTCAGATAGGAAGCTTTGATATGAGTTTCCAAAATGGCCAAATGTCAAATCTGAGTTTAGAAGCAGAAAGCTGCTATGATCTTTATTGGGACGGGGGCGAAAATAATTGGTTGAAAAATGTAGAGATGTCCAATGTTGATATGTATAAAGTAGATGTAACATTGTTGTGGGATAGCGATGGTGATGTAAGCGGGGATTATTGGACACATAAAGAAACCATGAATGAAACCGTTTCTTCTGATATGATTTGTGAATATACATCAAATTCAGTCAGCTATCCTTCTTATCAGCCCAATACGCCGAAAGTATGTGGCTGGGATTCTGGCTACCAAGCCTATCTCTATGAGGGAACATGTACGTGCAATGGCGTTAGCAAAACAACGTTTGGTGTTGGACCTGATTGCTGGGAGGCCTATGCAGACTTCACACAAAGTTGTAGATGGTCCTGTATCTAAACAAAATATTAAAAAGCCAAGCGGCGGAATTAATTCCGCCGCTCAAAGATTTCTTTGGCAGATTGCATATAAGATTCTGAGGTTTCACCATTACCGGCATAGCCCACCGAGTAACGCCGAACCTTAAAACCATGAGGATTATGGCTGTAAACATTTTTCTCGGTATCATCATTATATTCTTCAAACACAACACGAAGATAAGCTCTCCAAACAGCTTTGACAGGTTTGGAAGATGTTTTAGCTGTTGTCATAGTCGTAAACTGAGCAGCCCAAAGATCGTTTGTTAGTTGCCGAACCCACTCCACGTTTACCTGCCTAACAATTTTCATGGCCATTAATTTGGCCATTTGCTCATAATCCATTTTATAAATAAACTGCTGGTAGGCCCCTAAAGACGAAAGTTGATAAAATTCAGAAGTTGTATCCCAACGATATGCAAGATCTGCATAGGAATAAGGGATTTCATGACGCAAGATAATATAACGTCGAATAGCGTTTTCAGTTAAAAGGTCCTCAGGCGAGGCCGATATCTCTGCTTTTTGTACAAGGCGAAGACTGCTGTTGTATTCTTGAGCTTCATAAAGGGAAGGCTTTGAAACTTTTTGAGGCAGCAGCAGATAAATTGTCATGGCCAACATAATGGTAATGCAGAGGCTAAAGACGCCGCAGATTACCATGATGCGAGATGTCCACAAATATCGACGCTCCGGATAAGCATTAATATGCACGTCCAAAGGAAATTTCCCCAAAACATCTGGACTTTTTTTATCCTTAAAACGAAACAGAAGGGAAAACCATTCGGGCATCGGTTATCCTCGCTAATAGGTATAGCGTTGGGCACGCACATCTTTTGCCGTGTTAAGGTAGCTTTCCGGCTCATCGGGAGTTCCGACATAAGATAGAGAATAGTTTAGAACCAAGAATCCGAAAGGATTGTGTTCTCTTTGTCTTCGATTGGCATAATTAATTGTTGTAAAAGCCACACGTAGATAAGCCCGCCAGATGTTGACAATAGGTGTTGTTTCTCCGGGATAATAATCCATGGTAATAAACTGAGCCTGCCACAACCCTTTGGTCATAGGACGTATCCATTCTACTTCAACCATTCTAACCAAGGAACGCATTCTAAACTGCATGATATTATTTTGGGCATCATTAGTAGTAAAGTTTTGAAAAACGGCACGAGTAGAAAGCCAATAAAGTCTAGATCCCGGCGCCCAGCGGTTGACGAGTTCATCATAGTCATTGCTGATAACATGGCGCAGCATAATATATTCTTCAATATATTGCTCGGCAATCAGATCCTGTACCGGCACGGTCTTCTCCTGAACATCGGTGAGTTCCAATTGGCTAAAATAACTATTTGTTTGCAGCAGCCTTGGGTAGGCTCCGCGCTGAGGCAGCAAGAGATAAACGGTAGAAGCGAGCATCATGGAAAAACAAATACTGATACAAGCAAAAATAACTAAAAATCTTGATGTCCAGAGGTATCTGCGCTCCGGCATTGCCCTTGTGTGTACGCGTTCGGGAAAGGCCCCAAGTACATCAGGGCTTTCTTTTTCACGGTATTTAAATACGGTTTGCAAAATATCGAGCATCGTTTCCTCAGGAAGGTAGGTGAAACCTTATTTTTAAATATTATGCCATAAAAATTTATCTATTTTATTAAAATTTATACATCAAAGTTGAATAAAAGCAAATAAATACTGTTAATATCCAAAATATTGATATAATCTCCAAACATAGATAAGTGTATTTATAGGATGTGATAATGAAAAAGACACTACTTACTTTGTTTATGGTGATATTAGCTTTGGGCGCCTGCTCATCACAAGAAAATGGAAAAGTTTCAAACGCACTGGCAGTCCCGGCTCCGGTAGCCTACACGGATTGGGATCGAGCGATTCGCGTGGATACGGATATGCAAACGATGTATGCCGCTACCCCGCGTAGAATAGAAAAGCCGATAGATATGTACATGGCGATGGCCTTGGCGCTAAAATATAACTATACACGCAGAGTGGTAAGCTATCAGCAAAGCTTGGTGGAAGTCGGCAAATCGCCGGCCAATCGGTTGCCGGAAATATTCTCTTCAGCCGGTTATGTTAATACGGCCAATCATTCAGCTATGGATTCTGAGTTAAAATTAGCTTGGAATATTTTGGATGTCGGAACCGTATATTATCAGACCCAAGATGCCAAGTTTCAATCCGGAGTTGCTTATGAGCAAAGTAGGAAAGTTATTCATAATTTGTTGCAAGAGACGAGAGTTTTATACTGGAAGACATTAACCGCGCAAAGATTACTGCCGACAATAGATGATATGATAGAGTATATGACCTTGGAAGTGGATGAGTTAAATGCCAGAGCCAAAGAATTAAATGAACAAGGTCAGTCATTAAGTATGCCTGATTTGGTCAAGAAGCGTAAATATATGGAATCGGTGAAGCAACTTTCAGCAATCAAGAGAGATTTGGAAACCGCGCAAGTCCGCTTGGCCTCACTAATGGGTTTCCACCCGTCAACGGAATTTAAGCTGGTTGGCAAAGAATATGGTAATTTTGAGCTGCCGGATATCAAGAGTTCGCTTTCAGAGATGGAGTGGTTGGCTTTAACCAATCGTCCGGAGTTGCGTGTTCGTGATATGGTAACCAATGTTGAAGAGGTCAAGGCTTCATTTAAGGTCCTGCAAGACCCCGGGCTTGCTAAATATAAGAGCGATCCGGCCTATTATAACCGTTTGTGGGCGCAAAAAGCGCAAAAGTTGGGGTTGAGTATTTTTGAAAATATGAGAAATCCGACCGCTTCAGATTTAGAGACTTTGCGCCGCCAGCGGATGACGAATTTGGTCTTAAGCCAAGTCTATGTAGCCTGGGCGCGTTATATGTCGGCTCTAGAAGACTATGAAATCAGTCATGAGCTGGCCAATGTGTCGGAGGATATTGCAGAGGATACAACAATTACAGACGGCAGCCGCTCAGAGAGTAGTCAGTTAGAAGCTGCGCGAGCCATAGAGGATGAGGCCAAAGCGATGCTGGCATATGTAGATTTACAGGATTCTCTGGGCAATTTATATTCAAGCTTAGGCATGGATGCGATTCCCTATTACATGCTTGGAGAAAAACCTTCAAAAATAGCCGTTTATTTAAGAGGAGTGTTGGAGAAGTGGAGAGAAGGAGATTTCTTGCCGGATAATCGCCCATATTTATTAGATGTTCCAACCAAGCGCCCGCCGGTAAATTTGTCGTCAGCACGGTTAATGCCGGATGTGAGTGTCGAAAGCGGACAAAGAATCGAAATTACAATTCCTAATGCTGTTTTTAATAAGATGGATTTTGAGGGAAAAACACTGATTAAAGCCGGCCTGATAGACGATTCTCCCTTGCCAGATTGGTTGTTTTTTGATGAGAAGGCCAAGACTTTTTCCGGCGCGGCCATGCCCGGAGCCAAAGGAGAGTATAATATAAAAGTGTATATTACTGACGAGCAAGGGAGCACAGGGTATCTGACATTTAAGATAAAAATAGTAGATGTCTATGTTCCGTCTCTGCAAGTAACAGGGTTAACCCCCGGACGCAAGGCAACAGTTTTAAAACGTTGTGTTGGACCGCAATGTACGGATGAATATATTGCGGAAACCATTATTGGCGAAGATGTTGTGGCCAAGCCGCACAATCAACAATAATTTTCGAATCCGATTCGAAAAAAAGACTCCGGTTTAGATAACCGGAGTCTTTTTTTGAGATTTATGAGTAATAAGGATATAGATTCGGTTTTCCAGAGTCGTTAATAAGTTGTGAAAATGGGCAAATTAATTGCTTAAATAGGCTAAAAAATAGACACATTTGCAGCAAAGGAATTTTGTTAAGAAATTTATCCACGGGGATAAAAAAAAATTATGACAATATTATAATGAGATAGTGCAAAAAATGCTTTTTGTTAACCAAAAATAGGTTGAGGGTGCTGTTTAAATTTCGCAATATAAAAGCAGGTTAAAACGAACCATAATTATTGTCCTTAAGAAAATTGTGTATACTAGATATTGGGTCTTTACTTTTTTTTAACACTATATATGGTATACACAATGTCAATTGCGACATTGGGATAAAAACACAGCAAAAATAAGGAAATAGCACTAAAATGTCAGAGAACAACTTCGAAATGCCCTCAGTTGCCAATGAGAAAATAAATATAGAAAGTGTTACCAAGAGGGATGGTACGCTCGCCCCGTTTGACAGCAGCAAAATCTACAATGCCATCAATAAAGCCGGTACCACAACCGGTGAGTTTGGCGAGCAGGAAAGTTGGTTGCTGACAGCTCAGGTTTTGAAGGTGTTAAAACACAAATTTGCAGAGTCTCTACCTTCAATTGAACAAATACAAGATATTGTGGAACAGGTTTTGATTTCATCAAACTACTTTGCAACAGCCAAGGCCTACATTTTGTATAGAGACAAGCGTAATCGCAGCCGTGAAGATCACAAAGTAATGGTAGATGTTGAGAGCTCAATAAACGAGTACTTGGAGAAGTTGGACTGGCGTATTAATGAAAATGCGAACCAAGGTTATTCTAACGGTGGCTTGATTCTAAATGTTTCTGGCAAAGTAACTGCTAACTATTGGCTGAGTCACGTATATCCGGCCAATGTTGGTGAGGCTCACCGTAACGGAGATATTCATATCCATGATTTGAGTATGTTGGCAGCTTATTGTGCTGGTTGGTCATTGAAGAATTTGTTGCATGAAGGCTTTAATGGTGTTCCGGGTAAGGCGGAGGCTGGTCCGGCTAAGCATTTATCTGCCGCAGTTGGCCAAATGGTAAACTTTATGGGCACTTTACAAAATGAGTGGGCCGGCGCACAAGCCTTTTCATCGGTAGACACTTATTTAGCTCCTTATGTCAGACTAGACAAGTTAAATTATAATCAAGTATATCAGTGCATGCAGGAGTTGGTTTATAATCTGAACGTTCCTTCTCGCTGGGGCTCTCAGACACCGTTTACCAACTTTACATTTGACTGGGTATGCCCGGAAGATTTGCGTGATAAACATCCGATTGTTGCCGGTGTTGAACAAGAATTTACTTATGGCGACCTCAAAGATGAAATGCACATGATAAACAAGGCTTATATTGAAGTTATGATGAAAGGTGACATTAAAGGTCGCCCGTTCACATTCCCAATTCCGACTTATAACATGACGCCGGATTTCCCGTGGGAAGATGAAAATACCGAGCTTTTGTTTGAAATGACCGCAAAATATGGCTTGCCTTATTTCCAAAACTTCATCAACTCCGTATTAAAACCCGGCCAAATTCGCTCCATGTGCTGCCGCTTGCAGCTTGACTTAAGAGAGCTTTTGGCAAGAGGAAACGGTTTGTTTGGTTCGGCTGAACAGACAGGATCCATCGGTGTCGTTACCTTAAACTGTGCTCGCTTGGGCTATGTTTACAAAGGTGATGAGCATGCTTTGTTCAACCGTGTGGATGAGTTGATGGAAATTTCCAGAACATCTTTGGAGATTAAGCGTAAAGTTATTCAAAGATTGATTGATAATGGCTTGTTCCCCTTCACCAAGCGTTATTTGGGAACCCTGCGCAACCACTTTTCCACCATAGGTGTAAACGGCATCAACGAGATGATCAGAAACTTCACTAATGATGAGCATAATATTGCGGATGAGTGGGGACAAGCATTTGCCGAGAAGTTCTTGGATTACATCCGTGCCAAATTGGTCAAGATTCAAGAAGAAACCGGCCATATGTACAATTTGGAAGCTACCCCGGCAGAAGGGGCGACCACCCGTTTTGCTCGCGAGGATAAAAAACGTTTCAAAGATATTATCCAAGCCGGCACCAAAGACAATCCGTTCTACACCAACTCGTCTCAATTACCGGTTGGCTACACGGATGACCCGTTTGAGGCCTTGGAGCTGCAATCAACATTGCAGACCAAATACACAGGCGGAACAGTTCTCCACTTGTATATGGGTCAGAGAATTTCATCAGCGAAAGTTTGCCGCGACATTGTAAAACGTGTCTTGACGAACTACCGCTTGCCGTACATTACCATCACTCCTACTTTTTCCATTTGCCCCAAGCATGGATACATCTCGGGAGAGCACAAATATTGCCCGATCTGCGATGAGGAGTTGAAGGCACAAAAAAGAGCCGCAGCATCCAGAAAAGATGTTGCATAGAGTAAAATTTAATTAACTGGAGACAATAAGAAATGAATACCGTAAATTTTGAAGATATCAAATTAAACGATGAAGAAAGACAACCTTGCGAAGTATGGACCCGCGTAATGGGCTACTATCGTCCGGTTTCAGAGTTTAACGTTGGTAAAAAATCTGAATTTTACTCTCGTGTATGTTTTTCAGAGAGCAAAGCCGTATGCGGTTGTGGTTGCGAAGCATATGACGTTGCTGCAGAGTAATCTTTAGCAAGATACAATGAGTGAATTGTTAATCGGCGGTGTTGAGACATTCAGCACCGTCGATTTTCCTGGGAGATTGGCCGCTGTTGTTTTTATGCAGGGATGCCCGTGGAGATGCCCTTTTTGCTATAATGCGGTGATACAAAAGATTGGCCAGCCGACAAATTTTTTATGGCCGAAGTTTATAGAGTTTTTAGGCACGCGCAAAGGAAAGCTGGATGCGGTAGTGTTCAGCGGCGGAGAGCCGTTGGTGCAAGACGGCTTGGCTGAGGCTATAAAAGAAGTGAAATCCTTAAGCTTTGAGATAGGGCTGCACACGGGAGGTTATCGTCCCGAGCACTTAGAAAGGGTGTTGCCGCTGGTAGATTGGGTCGGCTTAGATATTAAGGCCCCGTTTATTGCAGAACGCTACAAGGCCGTGACCCAGACCAATCACTTGGACAAGGTTTTGCAGAGTTTAGACCTGTTGCTCAAAAGCGGCAAGGATTTTGAATGCCGCACAACTTGCGATCCGAGATTATTAAGTGTAGAAGATATCTATGTAATGGCGGATGCCTTAAAGGCAAAGGGTGTAAAAAAATATTTTCTGCAGCAATATCGGCCGGTAGAAGGAGACAAGGTAACAACCGAGGCTGATTGCGAAAAGTTCTTCAAGGACAAAGATTTACTTGAAAAGCTAAAAGCAGATTTTGAGGAGTTTGACACCCGTCGGTAAACAGAAACGCTCTTCTTAAAAAGGAAGGGCTTTTCATTTGCCTATCGCCCACCATCTCGCCCGGCTTTGTAGCCCATGGCGCGAGCAGCCTCTCTGACGGCTCGTGTATTGGGATTTGATTCTTTTCTTTTGCCTTTTTGTTCTCTCGCATATATATTTGTTTGAGCTTGATATTTTCCAATAAGGCGGCTGAGATTCCTAGCCTTGACACTTTCGGGGCTTTTTTGGAAATTCTCATCATGTGTCAGCCGATAAGTATCATCAAAAAGTTTTTTCTCTTTGTCAGACATTTTTGAGTATT
>CALXVW010000072.1 GCA_944392185.1 uncultured Alphaproteobacteria bacterium | reverse complement strand
GATAAACTTCGGATTTTTTTTTTTTTTACAGTCCTAAACTTGCTATAAATACACAAAAAACCGCTCTTTTCAGAGCGGTTTTTTTATATTGTTAGCTAAAAAATTAGGCCAATTTCAAATCACCGGCAACGGTTTTGCCTCTTTCGGTCATCAGCTCATAGCTGATTTTGGTGCCTTCTTTTAAGGTTCTGAGGCCTGCTTTTTGCACGGCTGAGATATGTACGAAAATATCTTGCTCACCTTCATCCGGGGTAATAAATCCATAACCCTTTTTATTGTTAAACCATTTTACAGTTCCTGTTGCCATAACTTCATATCCTTCTTAATAACAGGTTGATAACGAGGGCTCGAAGCATTTTTCTTTTTTTCAAATACCCTGCCCTATAACTATCTGGTCGGTGGTGTGACAATTATTTTCTAAAAATCTCTTTAACCACGAGGTTAGTTAGTTATGATTTTAGTCTAGTCCAACTATTTTACTTTGCAAGCAATATTTTTTCTCTCTTGGTCTGTAAAAAATGTCAATCAAGATTATTTATAATCTGCTTTAACTCTATCAGCGAAAGGATTTGATTATGAAAAAATTTTATACTCTGGCTATAACTTTGGCAGCCGCTCCGGCTCTGATGCTCGCTGTTTGCAACCAAGCGAATGCCCAGCGCAAAAACACGACTTCTCACGATGTGGCGCCCGTTGATTTCACAGCTGTCAGCGATTCTGCCTCCCAAAATGTAAATAAGAACGAATGCAATTGCGGGCAAGATAAAAAATGCCTCAAAAAATGCAAAAAATTGATGAAAAAAGATCAGAAAGAAGATAAAAAACACAAAGATAAAAAAGATAAAAAATCTCACCACAAAATGATGCGGGAGCAAACCGAAGAAATTAATGAAAGCTATGCAAAAGCCCTGCGCAAAATTGAGAAATCTTCTTTCTCGCCAGAGCAAAAAGAACTCCTTAAACAACAAGCCGAGCAAAACAGAGATTGGGCCTTGCAGAAAATGAACGAATATCAGCAGCTTATGCAGCAGCAGATGCAGGCCAGACAAAAGCTTGATATGCAGGCATTGATGAAAGACAAAGATAATCGTAAACTTGTAAAGCGAATTTCTGAAATTCCTTTTGAAGATTAATTGTCTTCTAAATCTAAGAAAACCCCGGGTTGTTTCCGGGGTTTCTCTTAATTCTATCTCCAGATTTGTAGTTCCTCTATCGAGCAGCGCGGATGGTGAAGCCCGCAATTGGGATCATCACACGGGCTGCGCAATATGGCTGCTACAACAAAAACCATAAAATACATTCCAAACAGAATCAATGAAATGCGATTTTGGTTCAGCGGGTTGCCGTTACCCTGCAGAAATATTCCCAGGCCATGCCAGAGAATTAGTCCGCCAAAGAGCAACCACATGAAGAAATCCTCTGCAATGCCTATAAAACACAGAGCACCGATGAAGGTAAATACAATCGTCGGAATAGTGTTAATTGGTTTTAATGTACCTCTTTTATACATCCACACACTGTTGGCAATTTCGCCAAAAACACAAAATGCAATTGCAAGACCGTAAAAAGTTAACATAGTAATTGGGTTTTGGTGGTTAATAATTTCTTTTTCTAATTGAAAACTTTTCTCCAACCTATTCTTTTTTATTCATTTTGGCAAGTTTTTTTGCATTAAATTTTCTCTTCACAAATCAAAAATATTTTGCTATCTTGCTTTGGCAATCTGCGGCAATGGGGCTCGCGGATATTTCATTACGTTATGAAAAGGAATAAACATTATGACTTTAAAGAAAACCAGAAAAGAAAATTATCCCGAATGGTATCAATGTGTGGTCTCTGAGGCTGATATGGCCGAGAACTCTTCTTCTCCGGGATGCATGGTTATTAAACCTTGGGGATATGGCTTATGGGAACGCATCCGCGATGTGTTTGATGAGAAAATTAAATCTACCGACCACGAAAACTGCTATTTTCCTATGTTTATTCCGCTTTCTTTCTTCCAAAAAGAGGCTGAACATGTTGACGGCTTTGCCAAAGAAATGGCGGTTGTTACCCATTCTCGCCTTTCTATGAAAGACGGCAAGCTTGTGCCTGATTCCAAATTGGAAGAACCTCTCATCGTTCGTCCGACTTCTGAGGCAATTATTGCCGACTCTTTCTCAAAATGGATTAAATCTTATCGTGATCTCCCGGTGCTTGTAAACCAGTGGGCAAATGTTGTCCGCTGGGAAATGCGCCCTCGTCTTTTCTTGCGCACGCGCGAATTCCTCTGGCAAGAAGGCCACACCGCTCATGCCTCCGCTGATGAGGCCGAAGAAGAAACCAAGAGAATGCTTGAAGCCTACCGCGAGTTGTGCGAAGAAACTTTGGCTATGCCGGTTTTGATCGGCCGCAAGCCCGAGCATGAGAAATTCCCCGGCGCGGTTGATACCTATTGTGTGGAAGCCATGATGCAGGATGGAAAAGCTCTGCAGGCAGGTACTTCTCACTTCTTGGGGCAAAATTTTGCAAAATCCGCCAACATATCTTTTGTTAATAAACAAAACCAGCCCGAATATGCCTACACGACTTCTTGGGGTGTTTCCACCCGTCTTATCGGTGGGGTTATCATGACCCATGCCGATGATGAAGGTATGGTTGTTCCGCCCAAAATCGCCCCCTACCAAATCGTCATTATCCCGGTTGTTAAAAATCCGGCTGATGAAGACGCCGTTATGGCTTATATCGACGGCATCAGAAAAGAATTGTCTGCTCAAACGCCGTTCGGTGAAAAAATCCGTATCAAGCTCGACAAGCGCAATAAAGCCTCGGTTGATAAATTCTGGGAGTGGACCAGAAAAGGCGCGCCGATTATTCTTGAAATCGGAAAACGCGATGCTGATGCCAACAACCTCATGGTTAAAGAGCGTCTAAAATTCGGCACCGCTGAGGCCAAGCAAATTCTCTCTAAAGACGAGTTTGTGACCTCTGCTGCCTCCCGTTTGGAGCAAATTCAAAAGCAGATGTTCCAAAAAGCAAAAGACCGTCTGTTTGCCAATATCCGCACGGATATCGTCACACCTGAAGCCTTCAAAGCCTATTTTGAGCAATCTA
>CALXVW010000071.1 GCA_944392185.1 uncultured Alphaproteobacteria bacterium | reverse complement strand
TTTGTATTTTGGCTCAGATACGGGAGTTTTTCTGTTCGATGAAGGCTATGCAGACAACGGCACTCATATTTGTGGTGTGGTTGAGCAGGCTTACAGCAATTTGGGCAATCCGAATTTAAAAAGGATACAGCTGATAAATCCACGGACCAAGTCATCGGTAAAATATGCCTTGGTTGTTTACACCAATATGGATTTTGATAGTCAGGATAGAGCCTATGCGGAAAATATCGGCACAGTAGGAATAACCAAGTGGGATAAAGTTAAGTGGAGTACGCTTGCCAAGCCGATAGGCACCAAATGGGCCACATTGAAAGGTAAAATCCGCTCGCAATGGATAGGCAACTCGGCCACCGGTTTTAAGGCCAGCGTGGTATTTAAGACCAAAACCAGGGGTAATTTAATAGAATGGTATGATACGGGGTTTCGCTATGAACAAGGAAGCAGCATCTTGTAATGTTATTTTTGATAAAAACAATGTCATCACCAACTGGGTGTGTGACAACTTAGGAAGCGGCAACAAATGGTTGGGCGAGCACTTAACCATAGGCTTTATGTTAGGCGATAGATTAATCGGCGGGTTGATTTATCATGATTGCCGTAAGGGACACGATGTCTGGTGGACGATTTATACAAATGACAAACATTGGTGCACAAGGAATGTGCTTCGTTTTATTTTTTCGGTTGCGTTTGATTATTTGGGTTGTCGGCGTATCAGCATTTTAACCAGCATAAATAATAAAGAATGCTTAAAATTGGTTTCAAGACTTGGTTTTAGAAAAGAAGGTCTGCTCAAAGAATATGATGATGACGGCAGTGATGTTGTCATCATGGCTTTACATAAACAATTTTCAAAATTTTAAGGAGAAAAGAATGTCAAAAAGTGTAGGAAAATTACTTGGTGTCGGTAATGCCAAAACCGGTTATTACGGATCAGAACAAGATGTTTTAAAATTTTTGAATGACTATGACACTTCGCAAACAGACAGTGCCTATAGTAACATGGCAACGCTTGGTAACCAGATGACAACGGAGTTGTCTAATCGCCCTGGCTATGTATATTCGGTGGATGGTTCAGATGCGGCAGCTCAAAGAGCAGAAAATGCGGCCTATCAAAGTGCGGTTAATAGACTAACACCGGAGTTTGACAGCCGTCGCCGGCAGTTGGAAACCAAACTACAAAACCAGGGCTTATCGGTTGGCAGTGAGGCTTACCAAAGTGCCATGAACAGCCTGGAACAACAGCAAAACGATGCCTATACGCAGGCGGCTTATCAGGCTGTGCAACAAGGGCAAAACGCCTATACCAATAGTTTGAATAATCAGATTGCAGCAGGCAATTTCCAGAACTCGGCGCAAATTTTGCCGGTTAATGAGATATTGAGTTTACTTTCAAACAGCAAGAGCGGCTATGATGTGGCAATGGATAAATATAATATAGCCAACAAAGCAGATTTAAGGAGTGCCGCCGCCAGTGAGGCTAACGCCAATGCCCAAAATTCAGCTGGTTGGTCAGTTATCAACGCCGGACTTGGCGCTTTGTTTTCAGATGAGGACTTGAAAGAAAATATAGTAGAAGTCGGTCGTTTGTATAATGGCCTAAAGGTATACCTGTTCACGTATCGGGGCGATACGGTTCCACATATTGGCTTACTGGCTCAAGAGGTTGTGCAAGTACGCCCTGAGGCGGTAAGTGTTGAGAAAAACGGCTACATGAAAGTAAATTACGCTCTTGCGTGTCGTTAAATTTTTGATTTGACAGCAGCCTAAAGAAGATTATACTTTACCCATATTTGTATAAATCCAAAATAGGAGCAGGCTATGACATATATCTTTGCAGAGCTATTGGGCAGCTTGGCTTTAAGCGGCATTATCCGAGCGTTGATATTGTATTTATTGAAAAAACATGATGGCAAAACGCACTGGATAATAGCAAATACAGGTACGGCAATTTTGCGCACACTGTTTGTGGTGCCTAGATTACTGAGCAGCCCCTATGCTGTATTGGATATATCCATTATGCTTGTCATTTATTTTTTGGAGCAGCTGATATGGTTTTTGTATGATTACATTCAACAGCGTCGAGGATATAAAGCCGCCGGTTGGGGCTTAATATTTGGTATTATCATCGGCGGTGTTTTATGGTTGTTTGTTTTAAGGTTGCTTACTTTTTATGTAAGCAGCATATTAATGTCCATCTAGGTCGTATATAAGCTAGATAATAGCCGTCGGGCGGTAGGTCCGACGGCTTTTTTATAAGAGGAAAAGATGCTAAAAAAGTATAGATTTGCTATATTTTTCGTAGGTCTGATAGTATTATCCATAGTTTCTCTCCTGAAGCCCGAGGCGGCAGAAAACGTCGCCCGGGCATTTTTATTATTATGGGGGATGGGATGATAAAGATAATATTGTTGGCCACGATTTTGTGTGTGGTCAGTTATGCTTTGGGGCGCTCACATGCAAAGATAGAAGTAATCACCGAGCAGGTAGAGGTAATCAAATATGTTGAGAAAGAAAAAAACAAAATACATTCTCGCCCTAATGCTGACAGGACTGCTTTGCTTGCTCTCATGTACGCCGACAAAATGTAACAATATTTGCCCGGCATATCCAATAGCCGGCAGTAAAGTTGCAAGAGAGTTAGAGCAAGTAAGTGGAGAAGAATATCCCAACACCTGGGAGTGGCTGGGAAGAATAGATAAACTGCGACAAGAGCTGGAGCTTTGTCGCTAAATTTTTAAATATAAGGAGAAAAAGAATGCCATATGACAGTGAAGGAAATTTTACCCGGGTTCACAACTGGGAAGATGATAGAATTAACGACATAGATATTGTTAGCGATCATCACGATGAGGAAGATGATAACTTTGCAGAAGGTTTGAGCAATTGTTTCTTGCGAGACGGGCGCAGCGCAATGAAAGGAGATATAAATTGTGCTGGTTTTAAGATAACAAACTTAGGCAATGGAACATTGAGCGGAGATAGCGTTAATAGAGGTCAGTTAGATGATACAACAAATACACTGGAAGCAGCGATATTATCTGCGGTGAATAAAATGTTTAGACTTGGAGATATTAAGGCCTCGCTTCAAAGCAGCAATCACGACAATTGGTTCTTGTGTAATGGCCAGGCAATTTCCAGAACTGAGTATTCAGATTTATTTGAAATGATAGGTACCAATTTTGGAGCTGGAGACGGAGTAAAAACATTTAATCTTCCTGATTATCAAGGAAAATTTTTAAGGGGTTTGGGAGGAGACTCTGAAAGTGATTTTTACACGACCCAAGAAGAAGGGCTGCCTAACATAAAAGGAAATTTTGGATCAGTTACTGGCAATTCGGCGACATTATCAGGTCCGTTCAAGAAGGAAAGTGTGACAGGTTGGGGAGGAGATGAATCTTGGCATAACGGAGCAATTTTAAGTTTTGAAGCCTCTCGTTCATCATCAATTTACGGAGCATCAGACCATGTAACCCCGATTAACCAAGCGGTAAACTATTTCATCAAGGTAAAAGAGGAGGCTTAAAGTATGTCTGGAATATTAAATAGCAGTGGAATAACGGTCCGCAAAGGAGATAGTTTTACAATAGTTATTCGTTTTAAGACGGAGCAAGGAGTTTTAGATATAAGCGGCGCAAGAATAAAGATGGATGTAAAAGATGCATCAGATACGCTTCTTTTCAGTAAAAGCGGAGAGCTTACGGATGCAATTAACGGCTTGGCGGCCATAGAGTTGACCCCGCAAGATACAGATATAGAAGTAGGAGAGTATAAAACAGATATTCAGATAACATACGCCAATGGACAAGTCCATACCATTTTTCCACAAAATATCAATAAAATTGGATATTTCAGGGTAACCAACCAAGTAACGGAGTAAAAAAATGAATGAACAATCAGAGTTAACGGTATTTGATGGATATGATAAACAAAAGATAGAAGTATTATTTCAAGAAGAGGCAAATTTAGAAGTAACGGTTCCTCTTTTTTATGTTAACTCAGGAAAAAAAGAACTGGCAAATTATATCGAAGATACATGCAAACCAGCCTTGGAAGAATATACAAACATTCAACAAGAAGAAATAAAGTTGGCAGTTGAAGACATCCATAAACCGTCATTAACAACATATACACAAGCATGCGAGAATGATATTTATAATTATGTAGAAAACAGCAGTAAACCGGAAATAGATAACTATGTTGAAGCAGAAGTAGCACCGCATAGTAGCTTAGCTCAAAGTTCGGCAGTAGCGGCAGCAGCAAGCCAGCAAGTAGCAAGTATTTCAGAAAATAATGCAAAATCGTCAGAGTTAGCGGCAGCAACAAGTGCGGCAGAAGCGAAGCAATATCGAGATGAAGCGGAAGAATTTGTTAACATTCCACAAGCCACAGAAACTAAAGCCGGAATAGCGGCAATAGCCACCACGGCGGATATTTCATCAGGAACAGATAATAGTAAAATTGTTACGCCCCAAAAGCTTAAAGCAGTAAGTGACAGCAAAGCATCATTATCTGATTTGAACTCACATACCAACAATAAAAGCAATCCACATGGAGTGACCAAAGCACAAATTGGCTTGAGTAATGTAGATAATACATCAGATGCTAATAAACCAATCAGTAATGCTGTACAAACAGCGCTTAATGCAAAAGCACCACTTGCCTCACCGGCATTTACGGGAACGCCGACAGCTCCCACTCCGTCTGCAGGAGATAATTCTACCAAGATAGCAACGACGGCTTGGACCAGAAACAATTGCCTAAGATTTATAAACTACGCATCCAGAACAGACATAACACCGCCAACATCTACGGCAAAATTCACAGCCCCGGTTGATTGTCTTTATGTAGCTTGTTTACAACCGAATGGAGGCAATGCATTTTTAGAATTGAATATTAACGGTAAAGCCACAGGGATAGGTTTTCATAACTCAGATAGCTATACCCCAAACAAAGACAGCATATCTGTTTTTCTAAAAAAAGGCGATGTCATTTATTGGGATGGAACGACGATAAGAGCGACATTTTCAAGTTGTTGGTATCAGTTTGCATAAGAAAGGAAAGATGAATGATAAACAAAGATTTTGATTGGCAAACCTTTGATGTGTCTTTCGATAGCTATTTTAATGGCGATGATAGACATACGTCGGAAGAATATGAACAGATTTTCCGCTTTGTTAATGAAAAGTGCAACAAAAGCGGAGAGTATGCCGTTGATTGCTTTGATAATCGTTACACGGTTCGCAAGAAGTCTGAAATTGAGGAGCGTGTTGCCAGTATGATAACGCCAGAGCAGAAAGCCGAAAATAAGCGTTCAGAGCGAGATGCCAAGTTGAAGGCAACAGATGTTTATATGTTGCCAGATTTTCCCATCAGTGAAGGAGAAAGGGGGCTTTACAAGCAATATCGGCAGTATTTGAGAGATTTGCCGGCAGCAGAGAATTTCCCTGAAGTTGAGGTCATGAGTTTTAAGGAGTGGGGCCAATGGATTGGGGGTTGATAGCAGGACTTGCAGCCCTTGCCGGTGTATTTATGAACTTTGTTCGTATCGGCCATTGGCAGGGCAGTATGGAAAGTCGGGTTAAATCTTTGGAGCAGGCATCATCCAATGCCCTAACCAAGTTTGATGCGATTTCGCAAGTCTTAGATAAGAATACGGTTATTTTAACTGAGCTTAAAACGAGACTGGACTTGATTTTTGATGAGAAAAGAGGGAGGCGCCTTCAATGATAGAAATAAGAAAAGCCTCTGAACGCCTGGCAATGCACGAGGGGGTGAGGCTGCGGCCTTATTTCTGTACCAAAGGCAAACAAACCATAGGGGTGGGAAGAAATTTAGATGACAATCCCATCACCCCGGAAGAGGAAAAAGTCATCGGCGATTGGCGGCACGGTATTACCAAGGAGGCCGCCTTTTTTTTGCTCCGTCACGATATCAATCGGGTTGTGGCCGAGTGCGAGAAATATATTCCGTTTTGGAAAAAATTGGATGATGAACGGCAATATGCACTGATGGATATGGCCTTTAATATGGGAATAAAAAGGCTGCTGGGTTTCAAGAAGATGATGGCCTTTTTAGGCGTTGGCAATTATCGGCAGGCGGCGGTGGAGTGTTTGGCTTCGCAATATGCCAAAGAGGTTGGCCGCCGCGCTCAACGGATTGCTAAGACAATAGAAACAGGGAGGTTTGAAATATGATGAATGTATTGTTTGCCATATTTTACGGGGTACTGATGGGCTTTTGGCGGCGCTGGTTTGGCGGTGGATTTGCCGATAAATATAAATGGCTGGAAAGCAGAGGCCTGCAAGCGATAATCGGTATCTTTTTAATGATGCCGATTTTTTTATATCGCTTGGACAGTTGGCTGAATTGGCTGTTGGCAATAGTTTTTGCCGTGTATTTATATGCGCAGTTTTGGAGCCGTGGGCATGGCGCCTGCTTTGATATCGGCCGCGATGCAAATCCTTCCATATCAGCGATTGAGCGATATAATGAAAGGTGGTATCACCTGGTTTGCGATTGGCTTTTACCACAGAGAAAATATGGATTTGCCTATGACTTTGTGTATATGTCCTTGCGCTATACATGCCCGCTGGTTCCGATGGCGTTGTTAGATTGGCGGATTTTACTCATAGGCTTGAGTGTCAGCCCGATTTATGCCTTTTGCCACAGCCTTGGCGAAAGAGAAAGTTGGTTGTTGGAAGATGCGCCGGAATGGTTAGATAAGCCGACCAAATGGGCAGAACTGGCAACAGGATTCATCTTTGGTTTTGGTATGTGGATGATAAGATAAGAAACAAGCCCTCATCAAAAAGTGAGGGCTTGAAATTATTTTTTAGCCATTTTGGGCTCTTTATTTTGAGCAAACATGGATTGATATGAAGTTTGCAAATCAGCCACCATTTTTTTGAAGTTTTTAAGATCTGTTCCGGCCAGATTTTCACCGGTTGCGGCTCTGATGGTTCTTGGGTTTACACGGCGTCCGTTTTGGACCACTTCATAGTGCAGGTGAGGACCGGTAGAACGCCCGGTGCTTCCGACATATCCGATGACTTGTCCTTGTTTAACGCGCACTCCGGGTCTAATTCCCTTGGCAATGCGCTGCATATGTCCGTAAGCCGTAGAGAATTCGGAATTATGTCTGATTTTCACATAGTTGCCGTAAGAACCGTTGTATTTTGCAACTTGGACGACACCGTCACCGCCGGCAAAGATTTTAGTTCCTCTGGGAGCGGCATAATCAACGCCCCAGTGGATTTTGGTTTGTTTTAAGATAGGATGATATCTCTTACCGAAAGGAGAAGATATTCTGGCATTTTTGAAAGCCAAAGGCTTCCTGTCCAGGCTTTTCTTTAAGGCCTGTCCCTTTTCGGTATAATAATCGACATTGCCTTTTTTATCTTTGAAGCGATACATGGCAATTTTATCTTTTCGAAGGATAAGAGCGGCATAGAGAATATTTCCTGATTTAACCATTTCGCCGTTTTGGTCGATATAGTTTTCATAAATAATTTCGAATTTATCACCTTTTCTCAAGTCTCTTCTGAAGTCGACGGCATAGTTAAAGATAGCCACAAAGTTGTTAACGACACGATTCGGCACTCCTTTATTGCGCATGGCGGTAGAGATAAGTCCATCAATGGTTCCTGATGCGCTGTTGACCTCTTCGACGAATTCATCTTTAGTTTTAGAAACTTGAATTTGCCCATTTTCATCAAAAGAAGCAACAACATATTCACCGATAACGGGTTCGATGGTAAGACTGTTGAATTTGACAATTTCTTGAGAACGGTTATTAACGGAAACATTTGCGGAGAGTTTTTGTCCGGCTTTTAAATCACGCGGATCATAATATTTTTCCAAAGCATAAAAGATATCGTTAGCTTGTTCACGGTTCAAGCCGAGGTCGTTTAAGATGGAGATAAGAGTATCACCTTTTTGGACGGTAATTTCTTTATCCATGTCTTTTTGGCTGACAAGAGAGCTGACCATAGAGAAGAGGGATTTGATGTTATCAACGGAATCTTCGGGATAAATTGTTTCGGGGTCAGAAAGATTATTGACGACATTATTTTCAATCATCAAATAATCAAGACGATCTTCTTTAGAGACAGAAGCTTCAACTTTATTATTGGTAAGAGAGAGGATAAAAGCAAAAGTGACAGCCAAGGCATAACCGATGGTTATGACTTTCTGGCGATTTTTATGCTTAAGATATTTTTGTGTTTGCAAAAATTTCTCTTTTAAAATATGTAGGTAAGGCATAGCCGAATTTCCCGCAATTTAGAACTAATCAGTGCAATATAACGCCCAAGGATAAAAATATAAAGTATTTTGTGAGAGTTATGTGCATAAAAGAAATTGTAATAAGAAGTTATGAAAAAAATATAAATAAAAATGAAAAAAAAAGCTAGGTTTTATAATTTTTGTTGTTGATAAGGGAAGACGCGCGAGGGGGTGTAGCTCAGCGGGTTAGAGCGCGTGCCTGT
>CALXVW010000070.1 GCA_944392185.1 uncultured Alphaproteobacteria bacterium | reverse complement strand
GATTCCGGCTTGGATATTGATGCCCTAAAAGTTGTGTCGGAAGGGGTTAATGCTTTAAGGGACGGAAAGTTCTCCATGCTGGTTATCACCCACTATCAGCGTTTATTGAATTATGTAGTTCCGGATTTTGTGCATGTTTATGCCGACGGCCATATTGTCAAATCTGGCGGCAAGGATTTGGCCTTGGAGTTGGAAGAAAAAGGCTATGCCGAGTTTGTGAAAGAAAAATAAATGTCTTCTTTATTGCAAAAAATACCTCTAATCGGCGAAGAAATACCCTGGCTGAGCGATGTGCGCCAGAAGGGAGCAGAAGCTTTTGCCAAAGCCGGTGTGCCAACCGCTAAAACAGAGGCATGGAAATACACCAAGCCAAGAGAGCTCTGCGGCGATGATTTTGTGATAAAGCAGAGCAAGAAAGATTCTGATTGGAAGGCTGATTTACCGTTTGAGGCTTATCAGATTAGGTTTGAAAACGGCTATTTCTGCCCGCAGGAGAGCACTCTGCCGCAAGGAGTGAAAGTTATCCCGCTGATAGAGGCCATGCTTTTTCACCCTGAGGTTTGGAAACATTTGTGCAAAATGGCAGATATTAACAAGTATCCGTTTGCCGCGCTCAATCAGAGCTATTTGAATGAGGGTGTTTATATAAGGATTGAAAAAAATGTTGAGCTGAAAAAGCCTCTGGCCGTCATCAGCCACACCACTCCTGGGGAGGAGAACCTGTTTTTCAATCTGCATAATTTAATTGTGCTGGAAGAAAATGCCGCAGCGACAATAGTCGAGTATCATACTTGGAGCGGAGAGGTAAAATCACGCTATTTTGCAAATATTGTTAATGAAATTAATTTGTCTGCGGGAGCGCGCTTGGAGCATATCAAGGTACAGGCGGAGGCTTTCAAAGCCAACCACGTGGCCCTAAGTGTTGTTGCCGCAAACAAAGACAGTGAGTATAAAAGTTTTTGCCTGCAAAGAGGCGCTGACATCGGCCGCAACGAGACTTTGGTAAAATTACAAGAAAGCGGCGCCAATGCAGAGGTTAATGCCGCCTATGTCATGAAAGGCTGGGCCACGTTGGACACCACAACGGATATTGAACATTTGTCAGCCCAAACCACCTCTCACCAGTTGGTCAAAGGGGTGATCGGCGGCGATGCCAAAGGCGTTTTCCAGGGCAAGATTCATATTGCCCCCAATGCGGTAAAGACCGAGGGAAACCAGTTGCACAAGGCTTTGCTGTTGAGCAATACGGCAGAGGTAGATGTTAAGCCGGAGCTTGAAATTTTTGCCGATGATGTAAAATGCTCGCATGGAGCCGCCAGCGGTGAGCTGGATGAAGACCAGCTGTTTTATATGCGCTCTCGCGGTATTGGTTTGGAAGAAGCCCGCCAGATTCTGATAGATGCTTATTTGGAAGAGGTTATCGGAAAGATTAAGCACGAAGGGATTAGAAATTGGGTTGAAAAAGAGGCCAAATAGGAAACCAAGATGTATGATGTAAAGAAGATAAGAAAAGATTTTCCGGTCTTGGGGTTGCAGGTTAACGGGCACCCGAACACTTTTTTGGATTCGGCGGCCTCGGCACAAAAACCGCAGGCAGTGATAGACAAGATGGTGGATATATATTCCAAAGAATATTCAAATGTTCACCGCGGTTCTTATTTGCTGTCAGAGGAGATTACCTCGGAATATGAAGAAGCCAGAAAAAAAGTGCAAAAGTTTTTGGGCGCAAAGAAGGATTCTGAGATAGTCTTTACCCGCAACGCAACGGAGGCCATAAATTTGGTTGCCGCAACCTGGGGGCGCAAATTTTTGAGCTCGAAAGACCGGGTTGTCATATCAGAGGCGGAGCACCACGCCAATTTAGTGCCTTGGCAAGTGTTGCGAGACGAGATAGGTTTTGAGCTTAAGATATTTAAGATAAATGATGACGGCAGTTTTAATCCTGAAGAATATCAGAAAAGTTTGAACGATAATACCAAACTGGTTGCCATAACCGGAATGTCCAATGTTTTGGGCACTGTTTTTCCCTTAAAAGAGATGATATCTTTAGCCCACCAAAGGGGAGCCAAAGTTTTGGTGGATGCCTGCCAATATATTGTTCATCAACCGGTAGACGTGGTTGATTTAGACTGTGATTTTCTTGCATTTTCCGGTCATAAGATTTATGGCCCGACCGGAGTTGGTGTTTTGTACGGCAAAGAAGAGCTGTTATCTGCCATGCCGCCCTACCAGTTTGGCGGCGATATGGTAGATGTTGTCACTTATGAAAAGGCCACGTTTGATGTTCCGCCGGCTCGGTTTGAGGCCGGTACCCCGGCAATTGTCCAGGCCATAGGCTTGGGCGCAGCACTTGACTATGTGATGAATCTGGGTATGGATGAGATTAAAGCTCACGAGGATGAATTGGTAGACTATGTTCACCGGCGCCTGCCTGAGGTCAAGGGGCTAAAAGAGATAGGAACCGCGGCCGGCAAGGGTGGAGTCATTTCGATTGTGATGGAAGGGATTCATCCGCAAGATTTGGCCTTTTTGTTGGACAAAGAAGGGGTCTCAATCAGGGTCGGCCACCATTGCGCGGCGCCATTAGTGCACCGCATGGGATATGAATCTTTGGCGCGCGCTTCTTTTGGCTTGTATACGGATTATGATGATATAGACCGCTTTATTGCAGCACTGCAAAAAGCCAAGACTTTTTTCTAAAAAGGATAAAAATGGCAGAAGAAATTTTGGAAGATAGAGAAAAACAATTGCTAGAGGCCTTGTCTTTAGGCGAGAACGGCACCATGGGACAGGATTATACCGCCTATGCCGGCAAGAAGATGGCAGACGGAGTAAACAAAGCAAGCCGCGATGATATTATAAATGCCCTAAAAACAGTGTCAGACCCGGAGATAATGATAAATATTTGGGACATGGGACTGGTTTATAGAATAGAGCAAAAAGACGACGGCGATGTGGATATTGATATGACGGTCACGGCTCCCACTTGCCCGGTGGCGGGAATTTTGCCGCAACAAGCAGCCGATGCGGTCGCAAGTCTAAATGGAGTAGGCGTGGTATGTGTCAAAGTTGTTTGGGAGCCGGCCTGGAGCTTTGAGAATATGAGCGATGAAGCCAAAGCGATGATAGAACTGTTTTAATTCGGACGATGAATATGGATATAGAAGAGCTTATAGAAAATTTTCAGTTTCTGGACAATTGGGAAGATAAATACAGATATATTATCGAATTGGGAGAAAAACTACCGCCTTTGCCTGAGGAATATCATGCAGAAGAGTGGAAAGTGCAGGGCTGCCAGTCTCAGGTTTGGCTGGTTCCCAAGAAAGAAGAGAACGGGGATTTGAGTTTTATGGGCGACAGTGATGCAATGATCGTCAAAGGACTGATAGCCATTGTTTTAAGCATTTATAACCATAAATCCCCATTGGCAATTAAAGCGGTTGCAGTTGAAGATATTTTTGCTAAACTGAATTTACAGGAGCATTTATCGCCGAGCCGCCGCAACGGACTTTTGGCGATGATAGATAAGATAAAACACTATGCGGAGATTTTATAGGCAATGAACATTCACGAGTATCAGGCCAAGAGGATATTAAGCCAATATGGGATAAAGATTCCCAAAGGCGGTGTGGCCTATACTCCGACAGAGGCCAAAAAAGTAGCCTCAAGAGCCTCAAGCAAAGGGCCTTGGATGCTAAAGGCGCAAATTCAGTCCGGCGCGCGCAATAAGGGCTATTTTCTGGAAAAATCAGCAGGACACCGCGGCGGCATCAGATTGGTAAAAAGCCGCAAAGAGATAGTTAACCAGGCAGAGGAGATGTTGGGCTCCACCTTAGTTACGGTCCAAACCGGGCCCAAGGGCAAACCTGTCAGCCGTTTATATGTTGAGGCCTACACGAGAGTCGGGCAGATTTTTTATGCCGGCGTTGCGGTGGAGAGAGTGAGCGCCGCGCTGACATTGCTGGTTGCACCGATAAAAGATGAGGAGATAACCAATCTGGCCATCAACCATCCGGAGAAGATATTGCGGGTTCCACTGGATTTGGAAGGAGAAACCACCAAAGAGCAGATTAAAGAGGTTATGGAGTTTTTGAAGCTGCCTCCCCGCAGTGCCAAGAGTTTGGAGCGTTTTATCAACGGGTTGCATAGAGTTTTCTTGGACTATGATGCGCAGATGATAGAGATTAACCCGGTCGGCGTGCAAAGAAACGGGGAGCTGGTGGCCTTGGATGCAAAAATATCCTTTGATGACAATGCGCTGTATAGGCACGGAGACATCAGCCGCCTGCGTGATGATTACGAAACCTCAGAGAGAGAGTTGCAAGCGGCCAAATATAAGTTTAACTACAGTGAATTTGACGGTTCAATCGGTTGTATCGTAAACGGTGACGGCATTGCTTTGGCGGCCATGGATTTGCTGCGCAAAAAAGGTATCGGCACAGCCTGTTTTCTGAACGTAAAAGGTGGTGTTGATAAAGACAAGATTGCCTCCGGCATCAAGATTATCATGACCAATCCCAAGGTTGAGGGGATATTAATAAACGTTTTAGGAGGATTTTTGCGTTGCAACTTGATAGCAGACGGAATAATTTCTGCCGCCTCGGAGGTTGGTTTGAATGTTCCGTTGGTTGTCCGCTTTGAGGGGACAAATAAGGACGAGGCCAAAGAGATTTTGCAAAAATCCAAATTACCGATAATCATGGCAGAGACCATGGAGGAGGCGGTCAATTTGCTGGTGCAGGCGGTGGAGGAGAGTGACTGATGTCGATTCTGGTCAATAAAGAAACAAGAGTTGTCTGCCAAGGTATCACGGGTACTCAGGCCACATTTCACATCCGCCGTTCTTTAGACTATGGCACCAAAGTTGTAAGCGGTGTCACCCCGGGCAAAGGGGACGAGATGCATTTGGGCCTGCCGGTGTTTAATACGGTCAAAGAGGCTGTGGCGGAAACAGGAGCAAATGCGAGTGTTATGTATGTTCCGGCGCCCTATGTTAAATCGGCGGTGAGAGAGGCGGTTGAGGCAGAACTGGATTTGGCTGTTTGCATTTCAGACAGCGTGCCGCTGAAAGATATGTTAGAGATAAAAGCGATGCTAAAAGGGGCCAAGACCAAGCTGATAGGGCCCAACACACCGGGAATAATCACCCCCGGCGAGTCAAGATTGGGGATTTTCCCAGAGAATATTCATACTCCAGGCAAGATAGGGGTAGTATCTCGCTCATCAACCCTGACATATGAGGCGGTTTTGGAAACCACGCGCGCCGGAGAGGGGCAATCAACAGTGATAGGCTTGGGCGATGATATGCTGATAGGCATTGATTTTGTGGAGGTTTTGGAGCGGTTTCACGCTGATAAAAATACCAAAGCAATCGTGTTGATTGGACAGCTTGGCGGTACATTTGAAGAAGTTGCGGCTGCTTATTATAAGGGGCTAAAGAAGAAAAAGCCGGTAATAGCTTTTGTTGCCGGCAACGCCATTCCGTTTGGGCACAAGATGGGCTATGCAGGTGATGTCATCACTCGCGGGCATATCTCCACGCAAGATAAGAAAGATACATTTGCCGAGGCAGGCGTGATAGTGGTTGATAATATAAACGATATTCACTTGCGTTTATCAGAACTTTAGATGCAAATTTGGGAACAAATACTAAATTCTTTTCTGCCGCCGCGGTGCCTGCATTGCGGCAAGGTGTTAAAAGAGAATACGGGGCTGTGCAAACATTGCATAGAAGAGATACATTTCATCACCGAGCCATATTGCTACAAATGCGGCCACCCGTTTGAATTTTTAGAAGAGAAAAAGGGAAAACTTTTGTGCGGACATTGCCTGAAGGGCAGAAAAGGTCCGTTTAGGCTGAGCCGCTCGGCATTTGCTTATGATGATGTTTCAAAAGATTTGATATTGAGTTTCAAGTTTCACGACAAGACAGAGAATGCCAAACTTCTAGCGCAAATGATGTATGTTGCGGGAGAGGATATTTTCAAAGAAGGTGTAGATGTGATTATGCCGGTCCCTTTGCATTATACAAGATTGCTAAAGAGAAGATATAACCAATCGGCGCTGTTGGGAAGGGAGCTATCCAAATTAAGCGGAATAGAATGTAATAATTTGACACTTGTGCGCCATAAAAAGACGCGCCCGCAGGTAGAGCTGAGCGGATTGGAAAGACAAAGAAACGTGAGAGATGTTTTCAGCATAAAAAGAGAAGATAGGGTTAAGGGCAAGAGGATATTGCTGATAGACGATGTTTTAACAACCGGCGCCACACTGAGGGAATGCGGCAAATGTTTGAAGAAAGCGGGCGCGAAATCGGTAGATACGCTAACTGTGGGTCGGGTAATTTAGAAGAAAAAGATAAAAAAGATATAAAAAAATAAAAAGAAGACTTGATTTTTATAAAATGATTATGTATGTTACCACTCGCGAGGCGGGAAACCGCGGAGCGAAGGAGAAAAGTTAATTATTATGCCGCTGTAGCTCAGTGGTAACGCTAAGTAAAATTGATACCAACGTATCAATTTTGTCTGCAAGTTCTTCGGAACATCTTAGCGAAACAGGGAAGTGAAACGACCGCATTGAGCTTAGATGCCGAAGGCACGTCATTGGCAATGACGTTATGGCGTAGCCGGGAGCAGAGGATAGAAGTTAATTATTATGCCGCTGTAGCTCAGTGGTAGAGCACGTCATTGGTAATGACGGGGTCGCAAGTCCGATTCTTGCCAGCGGCACCATTAAAAAAGCCACCTTTAGGGTGGCTTTTTTAGTGGTGCAAGTAGGCAGAACGGACTTGCGGGGGCAAACGCAAGTGCGGAGCGGGAAGTTGTCGAAAACGAGTGTTGAGCTTTAGCGAATAGCTTAGCGAGATACGAAGTTTGAGACTTACGACGCGAGGAGGACCCGCTTAAAAAGCGGGAGTACCCATAATTGCTTGGGTATCGCGCACCATTTTTTAGACTGCCCCATTTGAGGTGCTTTTTTTGTATGTATTCAAAGGCCTTGAATGAGTCCGATTTTGAGAATCTTTAATTTAGCGATTTTTGATGATTTATCGGACTTTTAAGTTTACTTTACGAGTTACATTCTGTATCATTTTTATACAAATTGAAATTAAGGATATGTATAAATGAACTTATCTGTCAGAATAATGAGCAAAATTGATACCATAGCAAGTATTTTAGATTTTCAAACCGATGATACATCTGCTTATTGGCGTGCAGCCTTATTCAAAGCTTATCCTTTTTTAAATGAGAAAAAATGCTTAAATATGACTTGGGACGAAAGGAAAGAATATTTAACAACAGAACTATCAAAACTCTATGATAAACTTGAAATAAACTTACAAGAAAAATGTGCCATATCCCAAAAAATTTGGAATGAAAAAAAAGAGCAAATAAATCAAATTTATACAGGTGTTTTTGGTATTGATTGCAATAACCTCTTTAATAATATGATTGCAGAAATTTCTCTTAATCCCATTTGCCCAAGAAATCTCAGGCATCAAAGTTTTTCAATCGTTTGGGCGGGGGATGAATTTAATTTTCTAGAAACAGCTCTTCATGAAATGATTCATTTTGTTTGGTTTCATATGTGGCATAGCTATTTTAAAGATAATTGGTCTGAATACGAATCCCCAAATTTAAAATGGATTTTAAGCGAAATGGTCATAGATACCTTTGTAAAAAATACAGATATCGGAAATATGTATCCTGAAAAATATCACAACAATTCTGCCTATAAATATTTTTATGATATGAAAATAAATCATAAACTTATTCTTGAAGATTTAACTTCTCTCTACATGGAGTCTAAAAATATAATACAATTTATGGAGAAATCTTACCTATATTGTCAAACAAATGAAAAAGATATTAGGCATCAAATGTTATAACTTATTTTCTTACTCAAAAGTTTAAAATCATCATAAAAATTAGTCCGATAATCGCATAGTATCTCGCACCATTAAAACACAAAAGCGCCCTTTATGGGTGCTTTTGTGTTTTAAAAGTATCGTTAGTCAGTAATCGGACTTGCGGGGCAGGTATTAATCAAAAACACTTTTAGTTTTATTTAACTTTGTTGCGTATATGATATGATGAAAAAACAAAGGAGAAGAAAACTATGCTGAGTAAAATTATCGATATTGTAAAAGAGTGTGGAAACATTGTTAAAAACGCCCGAATACATGAGATAAAATTAAAAAATGAAGATCGAAGAAATTTGGTTACAGAATACGATGTTAGGGTCCAAGAGACTTTACGGCAAAAATTAAAGGACGTACTTCCGGAAGCCTCATTTTTTGGAGAAGAAGGAAGCTGCCAATATAAGAAAGGTGGGTATTGTTTTGTTTGTGATCCGATTGATGGCACGACAAATTTTGTAAAAGGCTATAATTTTAGCGCAATTTCAGTGGCATTATTACAAGACGGCTTTCCCATTTTAGGAGTTATATATAATCCATTTTCAAATGAACTTTTTGCTGCAGAAAAAGGAAAGGGCGCCACGCTAAACGGTTTACCCATACACACTACTCAAGAGAATTTGGCAGACTCTTTGGTTATTTTTGGAACAGGAGTTTTTGATCTGAAAGATCTAGACGAGGTCTTTAAATATGCGCAAAAATGTTTTGATGTTTCAATAGACATCAGGCGTAGTGGTTCTTCAGCGATGGACTTATGTTATGTCGCGAGTGGCAGAGCCGGATATTTTTGCGAATTTAGATTAATGCCGTGGGATTATTCTGCCGGTGTCTTGATTGTTCAAGAAGCAGGCGGATTGGTAAAAAGTCATAATTTTGAAGATATTTCAGACTTTTTTTCTCCCAGATCAATTTTTGCCATTGGCAACTCTAAAATTCTAAAAGAAATACCCAAATTATAGCGGGATAATCCCAAGGCTTTATGGTCATCTATTAAAAAAGCCACCTGTTGAGGTGGCTTTTTTAGTTATTTTAACTCTTTGGCTTGAATGGTGACCGATATTTTGTGCGTTTGTTTTGGTTGCAGGCGGACAAAAGCATCCCCAACGTTTGATGGTTCCACACACACAAAGTTTTTATATTGCCCGGGGCTCATTTCCGCCAAGTCTTTGGCCGGGTTCCACACAACAGTTGTGTTTGAGTTTTCTTTTTTTATGGAGATTATGCGCTTAAATCCCTCATCTATGATGGAAATTGGCTGTATCTGGTTGATAAAAATAGAGTCAAATTCACCGTTTATGCGCAAATCGATTTCTTGAGGATACATATTGCCGTCAAGAGAATTCTTATAAGAGTGTCCGGCCAAGCCTTTTATCTCAACCTTATCAATTGAGCTAATGTTAAAATAAGCGTGCAAAGCCTCACTAAAGTCAAATTCTTCATCACCATGGTTGGTTGTTTCCAGCGAATATTCAAGCCGATCGGTGATTTTAATCAAAAGTTTTGCCGAGGCCTTGAGGTTATATTTTTCATCCGGAATTAACGAGAGCTCTGCCTCAATCTTGGTTTCATCAACACAAACATTTTTAAGCTGCCAGGTTGAAAGCCTGGCAAACCCGTGGCGCGGCAGATGATTGTTGAGTTTTTCTTCGGCAAAGCGAGGCCAGCAAACGGGAATGCCGCCGCGAATGGCTTGAACATTGTCAAATTTATTGAGATCTCCAAGCCAAAAAATATCATACTTTTGGTCGGCTGGGCGATAAGATAAGAGATTGCCGCCAAAGAGCGCAATTTTGCACTCAGCCAACCCATTGCGTAAAGTAATAAAACCATCATCAGTCATCATTTTTCACCTTTGTTTTTAAATCAACTTGCCAAGATAAAAGTATACTCTCGCTCAAACATCAATAATATAAAAGAATTTTATTGATTCTAAAACCACTTTTATTAAAATAAAAACAAGTAAAGGTCTACAAATGAGTTTATCTGTTAAAGAAGCTAAAAATTTAATTACAGAAATAAAAAAAAGAGATACATCTTTGGGAAAAGATATGTCCCGTTGGTGGATGTATCAGAATCATATTATAACGGCAGCCAATGTTGCTAAAACAATTGCGTCAAGAATAAAAGGAATGGATACAGAACAAGCGTATGTTGGGGCGTTATTACACGATATTTGTCGAACCAATGAACGCAATGAAAAACGTTTTCATGGTATTTCAGGATATGAAAAATTAATTAATTTAGATGAAAATGCCGCCCGTTCTGCCCTATTACATATGTTTTTATGGAATAAAATAAGACCGTTTGAAGAATGCAAGCAAATGTTTTTTGAGAAGAAGAAAGACTATGACTTCGTTGCCGAATATATAAAAAACACCAAAGTGACAGATGAAGATTTGCTAATTCAACTTGCTGACAACTTATCAAATAAAAACGGTTTTGTCACGATAGAACAAAGAGCGCAAGATTTATCAGAACGCAAAGGAATTTCCATTGATAAAGAATGGTTGGAAATGCGTTATAAGCTAAAAGCTTATTTTGATAAGAAAGTTGGTTGCAATATATATAATCTTTTTACAAAAGCAGCAGTTTTAGTAAAAGAGCGCTAGCTCGATTTAACTTTTTGCAAACAGCAGAGGATAGTAAATTGGAAGGAAATCTGATTTTAGGCAATCTTTTTTCTTTGGCGGCGGTTGTATGCTTAGGGATGTCGGTTGTCAAGAAAAGCAAAGAGAAATTGATCGGCTGGCAGATTGTAGATGTTGTCTTTTGTATGTTATCAAATATAGCATTATATACATATTCGGCGTTTACCACCAATTTCTTGGCCTTAATCCGCAATGTGCTGGCCTATAAGAATAAGTTATCTTCTATTTCAACGCTTATTTTGGCGCTGTTTTGCATTATTCTTGGGGTTATAGCCAACACCAGAGGAATAATCGGTTGGTTTCCGATCGTAGCCTCATCAAGTTATACGGTTTTTATGTATATAAGCAAGAATGATCAACAAATGCGCTATGCGCTGATTTCAAATTTATTGTTATGGCTGGTTCATGACATTTACGTTGGGGCTTATCCATCGGCTGTGGCGGATGTTTTATTAAGTTTTTGGACAATATATCAAGTTTTCAAAAACAGAGATTAGGTAAAAGCCTAAAGACAAAGAAACCCGCTGCAAATTTTTAGGCGAAATTTTATCTTGCCAAAAGAGACAAAAAATGATATATTGATAATCAAGATTAAAGTTTATGTTCTATTATTGGGTTTGGGCACAGTCATAAAGATTGTTTCCGATAATAGAATTCACCAAAAGAAAGATTGCCCGGTCTTTCTGATAAAATTAAAATCATATGGAAAGCACTATTTTTGACAAAACAAGCTTCAAAAACGTTGAAGCGTTTCTGGAAATGGATGAAAAAGGGAATCTTTCCGCCGACACTAAGTTTTACGACGGCTGGAAATCATACCCTGGCCCGTCGGTCAGCCTCACTCTTCGGCCCACGCCGGAGCTGATGGAGGAAATTAAGAAGCGCGGAACTTGGGCGGCCCCGATGTCCCCCGAGCTTGAGCAGTTTGCCCGAGCCGCTTGGACAGAGGCTGCAGAAAAAAGTTCATGGTTCCGGAATGAATAATCCAGAACCAAGAACCAAAACGCTCTCTACATCAGATGTGGAGAGCGTTTTTGAGTTTTAAAAACATAAAACCCCTAATCCCATTTTTTGAACACGAAGAACACGGCCAAGAGGATTAAGGCAAAGCCGACCAGATAGTTCCATTTAAGGTCTTCCTTAAGATACAAAACGGAGAAAACACAAAAAACCACAATAGTAATGGCTTCTTGCATGATTTTGAGTTGAGCGGCGCTGAAAAACTCATGACCGATACGATTGGCCGGCACCTGAAAGATATATTCAAAAAAAGCAATTCCCCAGCTAGCTAAAACCACAATCCACAAAGCGGTGGATTTGAATTTTAAATGCCCATACCAGGCAAAAGTCATAAACACGTTAGAAATTGTCAAAAGGATTAAAGGATAAAACTGTCTCATTTCTATTCTCGATATTTCAGAAGTAAAAATAAATTTTTCGCAAGGCATAATACCCCCAAAAAATAAAAATGAACAAAATTTTTCAATCCCTGTGCTTTTCTGTAAATCTTATGGATTTTTTAAGCTTATGGGGCTATAATTTGGGCATTCTCAAACAATGGGACAGATTTTATGAGTGAAAACAAACCCAAAATTCAAAAAAGTCGTAAAGAGCAGCGTTTTGAGCGCGAGGCCAAAGCTCTGCAAAAAAATCTTGCAAAGCGCAAAAAGCAGCAGGAACAACGTGAACTTTTAAAAAAGGAGAACCGGCATGGACAGGATTAAAATCAGAGGCGGCAAAGTCTTAGAGGGACAAATTTTTATCAGCGGCGCCAAAAACGCAGCCTTACCATTGATTTGCGCCAGCTTGCTAACCGATGAAACCGTGACTTTAACCAATATGCCGATGCTCTCAGACATAAAGGCCATGAATATCCTATTAGAGCAATTGGGCACCAAGATAGATGAGTTTGATGACTTTGTTGACGGCCATCCGGCCAAAACCTATTCCTACCGCACCAAAGAGGCCACAAGCTTGGTAGCCCCTTATGATTATGTCCGCAAGATGAGAGCATCTTACTATGTTTTGGGCCCGCTTTTGGCGCGCTATGGCAAGTGTGAACTATCTCTGCCCGGTGGTTGTGCCATCGGCGCCAGACCCATGGATATTCACTTGGCGGCCTTGGAGCAAATGGGTGCGCAAATAGAGATTAAAAACGGCTATATTTTTGCCGATGCAAAGGGAAAGTTAAAAGGTGCGCATATAACATTTCCGGGTGTTTCAGTCGGTGCCACCTGCAATGTTTTGATGGCATCTGTTTTGGCGGAAGGCCGCACGGTTTTGGAAAACTGCGCCAAAGAGCCTGAAATTGGAGATTTGGCAGAGCTGTTGAATGCCATGGGCGCCAAAATTGAAGGAATTGGAACCTCGGTTTTGACTATTGATGGTGTAGAGAAATTGCACGGCGCCACTCATAAAGTGATTCCCGACCGCATTGAGGCCGGCTCTTATGCCGTTGCCGCCGCTATCACCAGAGGCAAAATAGAGCTAATAAACGCCCAAAGCGCCACTTTGCGCCGCCCTTTGCAGGTTTTGAAAGATATGGGTGTTAGAGTTTCGGAAACAGACAAGGGAATTTTGATTGATGCCAAAGGCTGCCACCTGGTGGGGCAAGATATCATGACTGAGCCTTTTCCAGGCTTTCCGACGGATTTGCAGGCTCAGTTTTTAGCCTTGATGTTGACAGCAGAAGGAGCCGCCATGGTCACCGAGACCATTTTTGAAAACCGTTTTATGCACGTGCCTGAGCTTTTGCGTATGGGGGCCAACATCAATGTTCACGGCCATGCCTCAGCCATTGTCAGAGGTGTTAAAAAGCTCTCCGGTGCGCCGGTAATGGCAACGGACCTGCGGGCATCTTTTGCCCTTGTTTTGGCAGGTCTTGTGGCAGAAGGAGAGACAATCGTCAACCGAGTATATCACTTGGACCGCGGCTATGAAAAGCTGGAAGAAAAGCTAAAAGCCGTTGGCGCGGATATAGAAAGAATCAAAGACAACGAGGAAGAATAAAACTGGAAAAATGGATTAAAGCGGTTATATTGCTTAAAAAGAATAAGATGACGAAAGGGAATACACATGAAAAAATTGTTGGCTTTGTTTAGTTTGGTGTTGGTGGTTAGCGGCTGTTCCGGCCAGCCGGCATTTAAGGGTAAAAGCTACCAGCTCTTGGAGGCGCAGAATAATGCAAAGGTTATCTTGGAATTTGCCCAAGATGAGAACCGTTATTTTGGATCTATTGTAAACCGCTATTTTGGCACTTATGAGTTAGACGGCAACAAGATAAAATTTGGTCCGGCCGGCATTACCATGATGATGGGACCTGAGGACCAAATGGAAGCGGAGCAGAATTATCTGCAGATTTTGCCGCGGATAGTGAGCTACAAGATGAGTGGTTCAAATTTGGTCTTGGTGACCAACAACGGCCAAGAGCTGGGGTTCAAAGAGATACCGCATCCAGAAGAATAAACTAGAAAGTAAAAAGCCCACCGATTGGCGGGCTTTTTGTGATTACTTATCTTTGTAGAAAGTAAAGTACTGGTAGATATGGGCAAAGAAAGATGCCTTAAAGCATGAATCTAAGAAAGATAAAGCAAGTGCCAAAACCATAAATATAAATTTGACCACATAGCTTTCAACCCCCATTGCCTGATACAAAAGCGCCAAGAGGTAAACCACTATGGCTACCGGGATCATCAACAAAGTTTGTCCCCAAAAGATTTTATTAAAGTTGCCTTTGCAAAGGGCATAAGCTTGCTTGACAGTTATGCTTTTGTCATCAACGGTAATCGCCGCAAAAACCAAAAATACGGGAGCTAAACAAATGCACCAAGCTACTAAAATCACAGCGGAGAAAAGGTATGTCATGTTGCCGACATCATTTTCCATGCCGATGAACCCTAAAATCATACCATAAAGCAACGTCAACAAAATAAAGGGAACGACAATAGTCAGCATTAATAAAAAGCTAGCCAAGATATAAAATAAAACCCGCCTAAAAAATCCGCCGGAGCGAAAATCAATTGGTGCTTTTAAGATAATCGCGCGACAATAGTTAACGATAATTCCGACAGAAATCAGTAAAATAAGCAAGCTTGAGACAGACTGAGCCGCACCGCCAACACATTCCGCATCACTGAAAGAACACAAAACCGGAAAACCGTTAAACATCTCCCATAAAACGGCAATAACACCGACAGAGATGACTTTCAAATATAGCTCCCAGTTACACAGCGTATACATAAAACTGCGGCTGAGTGTTTCCATAAAGGGTAAGTTAATTATTTTCTGTTTTTTCATTTGCATTTCCTTCAGTTAAGAAAAGATTTTGCAGTCCACAGAAATTGACAAAGAAACTCATCAAAATCAAGACCACAAAGTTGAATACATATTCACCAATAAAAATAATATAAAATGAATTATTTTGTGCGGCAATATTAAAGTTAACGGATACCGCCGACAAAGAAAAGATAAACAAAAAGAACCACAAAGTGAGGCTGACAATAAGACGCAAGGAGTTTCCTCTGGTTTTGAGCCACATTTGTTTGAGGGAAGAAATTTTCTCTCCATTCCAAATTAGCACAAACATACTGTAAAAACGAAGCAATATAAAAGGCACCAAAAAGCCCAAAGCCACCACGGCAAAATAAGCAAGTTCAATTTTCCAGTCAGGATTGGGGACCCGCACGGCCAATTTATACCAAGACAATCCGGAGATGGCATTAAGCAGGATAAAGATCATAAAAGCAACAAAAGAAATAATATCTTTTTTCTGCGGAGTTAAAAGGAATTGCCAAGAGATATTTTCTTTGAGCCACACAGCTTGAAAGTACCGAACGCAAAAAGCTGCCACGACGAATAAAACAAGAAGCCTGATGCCGACATATAAATATAAATTATTAGAACAAAACAAGTTTTGTTCTAATAAGTCAGAGCTACAAAACAAAGACTGTCCGCCCAAGAAATAGATAATACTCATAATCAGAGCATAAAAAGCGGCCACAAAGAAAAATTCCCTAAAATGATTCATAAAGATAAAATAAGGGCCAAAGACGATTCTGCCCCAGGGAAAACGAACGGTTCCCTCCTCGGGTTCAGAGGGTCCAAACATTTTGGAAAGAAAAGATTTAGTTTCAGTCATAATCAGATTTCCTTTACCATAGAGATTCCGGGAAGATTGCGAATTTGCGAGAGCACATCGCCAAAAAGGGCATAGCCTCCGGCAAGTTCAATCCGAATATCCCAATTATCATTATCAGGTTTGATATATATTTTATTTTTGCCGTTTCTATCCTTGCTCAAAATTTGTCGCAAAGGTGTTACGGCAGAAACATCAGATAAGCTGATTTCCAGGCCGTTTGCAACCTCGGCAATAGCTTTATCAAGAGTTTCCACATGGTTAATCATGACACGTGGGCGGCCTTCCTCTTCCTGCTTGTCAATGGTGACGCTCACCAACAGAGGCTGCCCTGATTTAATAACATCTTCATAGCGAGCCAAGCCCTCGGAAAAAAGTAGGCCTTCAAAATTACTGCTGCCGTCAGATATTTCCAAAAAGGCATATTTGTTACCGTTTTTAGAAATTCTCTTTTGGAAAGAGTTAACGCACCCGGCCAGCTTGGCACGGATATTGTCACCAACTCTGATCCCTTGAAAAACCTCACTGCATTTCTTAACCCCCAAGCGCTCCATACCCTTGGCATAACTATCAAGCGGGTGTGCGGAAAGGTAAAAACCGATAGCCTCAGCCTCCAACTGCAAACGCTCCAATTCGGGCCAGTCCGGTTTTTCAGCAAGCTTCACGGCAGATTGCAGCTCTTCTGTGCCAAAGAGAGAGGACTGAGCGCTGGTTTTAAGCTCCGTTGCCGAGGCAATATGCGAGATAATGGTATCAATATTGGCAAAAAGTTTAGCTCTGTTTTTATCAATGCTGTCAAAAGCGCCTGCTTTAATAAGTTGCTCCAGCTGGCGGCGGTTGATCTGCTTGGCATCGATACGGTGAATGAAGTCAGAAATACTCTTGAACGGCCCGTGAGCCTTGCGCTCTTTTTCAATAGCTTCCATGTTGGCGGCACCGACACTTTTGATTGCGGCCAAAGCGTAGCGGATATTTCCGTCTTCAACCGAAAAGTCTGCATCAGATTTGTTGACATCCGGCGGCAAAACTTTATAGCCCATTTTTTTACCCTCTTCTTTGTAGAAGAAGAGCTTATCGATATTGGTGATATCCAAAGACATTACCGCACACATAAACTCAACCGGATAGTGGCATTTCAGATATGCAGTCTGATAAGAAACCAGAGAGTAAGCGGCCGCGTGAGACTTGTTAAAACCATATGAAGCAAACTTTTCCATTTGGTCAAAAATTTTGGTAGCAACATCTTCGGCAATACCGTTTTTAACGGCGCCTTCGGTAAACATTTTGCGCTGCTTAGGAATTTCATCACGCATTTTCTTACCCATAACCTTTCGGAGCTTGTCCGCGCCACCCATGGTGTATCCGCCAAGCACTTGAGCAATTTTCATAACCTGCTCTTGGTAAACCATAATGCCGTATGTCTCATCCAAGATTGGCGCCAGGGAAGGATGAAGATAGGTAATTTCTTCCTCGCCATGCTTGCGTTTGATATAGGTTGGAATATTATCCATCGGCCCCGGACGATAAAGAGAAACAATAGCGATAAGGTCTTCAAAACGGTCGGGCTTGATTTGCTTGTGTACGTCTTTCATGCCTGGCGATTCAAACTGGAATACGGCGGTGGTATCGCCGCGTTGGAGCATTTCGTAGGTTTCTTTATCATCAAGCGGAACATTGTCCATATCAAGCTCAATGCCTTTGGTTTTCTTGACCCAATCAACCGCGCGCTTGATAACGGTAAGGGTTTTAAGTCCCAAAAAGTCAAACTTGATAAGACCTGTTTCTTCCACAAACTTCATATCATATTGGGTTACCGGCATATCGGCTCTTGGGTCTTTGTAAAGCGGCACCAACAATTCAAGCGGCCTATCGCCGATAACCACGCCGGCGGCATGCACGCCTGAGTGACGGTAGAGGCCCTCAAGCTTCATGGCAATATCAAAAAGCTTATTAACTTGCGGATCATCACGGCGCATTTCCTCAAGTTCCGGCACTTGGTCCAAAGATTCCTGCAAGGTTGGGTTTTTGCCTTGCACGCCGGGGGGAATCATCTTAGAGATTTTGTCAGCCTGAGAGTAGGGCATTTGCAACACGCGCGCCACATCACGGATAACGGCCTTGGATTGGAGTTTTCCGTAGGTAATAATTTGAGCCACATGGTCAAAACCGTATTTATTTTGCACATACTCAATGGTTTTGCCGCGGTTTTCCTGGCAGAAGTCCACGTCAAAGTCGGGCATGTTAACACGCTCGGGGTTCAAGAAACGCTCAAACAAGAGATCAAGCTTTATAGGATCAAGATCTGTAATATGGAGAGACCAAGCCACAATGGAGCCGGCACCGGAACCACGCCCGGGGCCAACCGGCACCCCGTGTCCCTTTGACCACTGGATAAAATCCGCCACGATAAGGAAATATCCGGGGAATCCCATTTTTTTGATAACACTGAGCTCATACTCCAAGCGCTCATAATATTTCTTGTCTATTTCTGCTTTTTGTTCGGCAGTCATCCCCTCAAAATAGACGTGTTTTTCCATTCGTCCGGCCAAGCCTTTGTGAGCTTCTTGGTCAATATATTCATCTTGGGAGAGCCCCCCCGGACATTCAAAAATAGGCAACAGGGGTTGCACTTTTTCAGACAGATAGTTGCAGCGCTTGGCAATATTGACAGTGCTTTCCAAGGCCTCGGGCAGGTCGGCAAAAAGCTCCACCATTTCAGCCTCGGAGCGCAACCGATTATTGGGAGAGAATTTTTTTCTGTTTTCATTAGCGACATATTCGGCGGCGGCAATACAAACCAAGGCATCGTGGGCCTCATACATATCCACGTCAAAGAAGAACGCCTCATTGGTTGCCACCAAGGGAATATTGTATTTATAGGCCCAGTCAATGAAGGTATCTTCGGTTTGGCGCTCACTTTCAAGGCCGATGCGTGAAATTTCCATATATAAACGGTTGCCGAAGAGATCATGCAATTTGCAAAGGCATTGCTCGGCCTCGGGTATGCGTTTTTCCAACAAAAGCCGCCCGACTTGTCCCTCAACGCCGCCGGTCAGAGCAATCAACCCGGCATTAAAACTCTCAAGGTCAGACATTTTGAGTTGAGGTTTCTCGTTGCTTTGCGGGTTATCAAGGTAAGAGCGCTTCATCAAATGCATGATATTAGCATAGCCCTCGGCATTCATGACCAGCAAGACGATTTTATCTGGCTCAATGATTCTTCCCTTAGATTTCAAGACATCATCGGCATCGGGGTTTCTAAGGTAGAATTGGCAGCCCAGAATAGGCTTAATACCTTCATCGGAGGCATATTTTGAAACAGCTTTTCCGCCAAACATATTAGCGGTGTCGGTCACAGCAATGGCGGGCACACCCTGCTCATGCAAACGGTGCATAAGGGCAGGCACTTTCATTGCACCCTCAGAAAGTGAGTAGGCGGTATGCACGCGCAAATGTATAAATTTAGGCTCAGCCATAGACAATCAATCCCCCAAGCTTTTCACATCATAAACAAATTCTTTTTCAGACACAACGAAAATCTACCGCTTATCATCAAGGGAACGGATTTTTTAAGTAAAAAGCTATAAGGATTTAGCGACTGTTGCCAATGCGGTTGATTTGCAAAGTTTTCAAATCAACATTTGAGGGTTTTGCCGGTTTATAGGGAGGTTTTGCAAAAGAAGATACTCCCCGCAAACTCATCATCTTGTCCTTTAGGGCGGGGGCATTACCTGCAGTTTGTGGAGATTGAGAACGCTCAGAAGCTTTTCCGTTGATTATATTTCCGACCAGAGCGATGTTTGTATAACGTTTTTCTCCTGGCGGTGTATGGAGAGGGTTGTTTCCTTTTTGAGATTCTTCCAACATAAAACGTCCAAAACTCAAACAAGAATAGCCGGCACCTTGTGCAATTTTTTCACCCAGTGTATCGGCCAGAGTTTCAGATCCGTCCATATAGAGAACCTTATTGGGGTCGGCCATTCCTTTTTCCCCATCAACAAAGGTGATTTCTTGCGGCTGAGCCTGCGGCCGATGATAAAACTCAACCAAATGTCCCATTTCATGAGCAATAATACCGGCCAACAGTTGTTCATTTTTACAAGCAACATCTGCAACAAATAGTACAGCCTGGTTTGTTTTGCCGTCTGTGCTGCGTTTAAAAACCATACCTCCATTGGGTTTTTCCAACGGTCAGGAGGACAAATAGCAATAGTTACATCAGTATTTGTCAGTATTTTTTTCAATTCTTGATTAATGGGAGATTTCCCGTTTTTCATTTTCTTCAAAATTTTTTTTATTTTGGAAGTTTTGATGAAGTTTGCAATTCTGGGTGGAGCTTTTTCTTTTAGCTGTTCTTTGCTGGGCCACCAAGTCAAATCGCCCAAATAATAAGTCTCTGAATTTTCACGGATATTAGCTATAAGCCTATTTCTGCCTTCTTCCGAGACATCAGGCAAATAAGCATTTATCATATTAGTCGAATGTTGTAATAAGTCAAAATTTCTGTTTTCTTGAGTATCCATGATTTCAGCCTCTTCCTATTAGCCATCTAAAGAAAGTATACACTAAATTTATATTTAAGACAACAGAAGACTTTGCCCATGCTTGGATGTAAAAAATATTTGCGGGTGAAGGATAAAATAACTATATACGAT
>CALXVW010000069.1 GCA_944392185.1 uncultured Alphaproteobacteria bacterium | reverse complement strand
TTTGAGCTTTGAGTTTTCTGCCAGGGCTCAGGGCTCCAAAGAAACAGAAGTCAGAGCCAGAGTAGGTGGTATTCTTCTTAAGCGTAATTATGTCGAGGGTTCTCAGGTCCAGGAGGGAAGTGTCTTGTTCCAAATAGATCCTGCTCCTTTTGAGGTGGCTCTTGCTCAGGCTAAAGCAAAATTGGCTCAAAATAAAGCTCAGCTCGCTGCAGCTGAAACTCAATGGAAACGTATTGATAAATTGTTTAAAGAAAGAGTTGTCAGTGAAAAAAACAGAGATGATGCCAAGGCTACTCTCGACTCTTTGATTGCTTCTACTGCTTTGGCTCAGGCTGAGGTGGATTCTGCTCAGCTTAACCTTGATTACACTACCGTTAAGGCTCCGATTAGCGGAATTACCAGTTTGGAAGCTCAGTCTGAAGGTAGTTTGATTACTGCTAACGGTATTCTGACCAATATTACTCAACTTGATCCTATTTATGTGATCTTTTCTGCCTCTGAAAGTGATATTGCTTCTCTTACTAACATGACTGAGCGTGGTCTCATCAGAAACCCGCAAAATAAAAATGAGATTAAAGCAAAAGTGCGCACCGGGAATGATACGCTTTATCCGTTGGATGGCGAAATCAACTTTATGAATCCTACGGTTGATGAAAAAACGGGAACTATTAAGCTCAGGGCAGTTTTCCCCAACCCGGAAAGAAGATTAAGACCTGGGCAGTTCTTGCGTTTGGTTTTGGAGGGGCTCACCCGTATTGATGCTTTGGTTGTTCCTCAAGAGGCCGTTATGCAGGGAGCATCTGGCTCTTTTGTTTATGTCGTTAATGATGAAGGACTTGTTCAAGGTGTCAATGTTCAACCAGGTTTGATGACAAAGGATGGTGGTTGGATTATTGATACCGGGCTCAAAGCCGGTGACAAGGTTATTACCAGCGGATTGATGAAACTTCATCCCGGACTGAAGGTTAATCCGGTTGTTAAAACATCTGTAGAACCTTAAATCTTAAATGTTGTGGCAGGAAAATAAATTATGTTTTCAAAGTTTTTTATTAATCGTCCGATTTTTGCGACTGTTATTTCTTTGATTATTGTTTTGGCAGGCCTTGTCTCCATGAAGGTTTTGCCTGTGGAACAATATCCTAATATTGTGCCGACTGAAATCCAGATTTCAGCTGTCTACCCAGGAGCTACGGCCGAAGTTTTGGCTGATACTGTGGCTGCACCTTTGGAGCAGGAAATTAATGGTATCAAAAACATGATTTATATGTATTCAAATGCTACATCTCAGGGATACTTAACTATCGGTGTGGTATTTGAGATTGGAACAGATCCTGACCAGGCAACAATTGATGTTAACAATAAAGTTCAGGCCGCAACCGCTAAGTTGCCTGCTGAGGTTACCAAACAAGGTGTGACAGTGGAGCAAAAATCTAACTCCATTTTGCAGGTGGTGACGATGCGCTCAACAACTCCGCAGTATGATACGCTTTATGTGTCTAACTATGCGTTGCTTAATGTCTTGGATGAAATCAAACGTATTAAAGGAGTAGGAAGTGCTTCTTTGTTTGCAAGCCAGGATTATTCTATGCGTATCTGGCTTTCTCCTGACAAGTTGGCTGAATATAACCTTACACCACAAGATGTAATTGCAGCAATTCAAGAGCAGAACTCCCAATTTGCTGCCGGGCAGTTTGGTAAGGAGCCGATGGATGAAAAAGTGGCTTATACCTATTCGGTTAACACCAAAGGGCGTTTGGTTGATGAAAAAGAATTTGGCGATATCATTCTTTCTACCGATGAGATGGGAGCTATTTTGCGCTTAAAAGATGTTGCCAGAATTGAGCTGGGGGCTGAAGACTATAGTGTTAAATCTAAGTTTAACGGTGAAGATGCCGTGGCTTTTGCTATCTATTTGCAGCCAGGTGCCAATGCCTTGGAAACAGCTGAGTTGGTTAAGGCAAAGATGCAAGAACTTTCCAAAAACTTTCCTAACGGCATTATCTACGAGATTCCTTATGATACGACCTTGTTCGTAAATATCTCAATCGAAGAGGTTATTCATACCTTTTTTGAGGCTGTATTGCTGGTGATCTTGGTCGTTTATTTGTTTTTGCAAAATTTCAGAGCGACCCTTATTCCAATTTTGGCAGTGCCGGTTTCTATCATTGGTGCTTTTGCCGGTATGTATGTGTTGGGGTTTTCCATCAATCTTTTGACCTTGTTCGGGCTTATTTTGGCTATTGGTATTGTGGTGGATGATGCCATTATTGTGCTCGAAAACGTTGAACGTTTGATGAAGGAAGAAAAGCTCTCGCCCAAAGACGCCGCCATCAAAGCTATGAAAGAAGTTTCAGGGCCCGTTGTGGCGGTGGCTTTGGTGCTCTCTTCTGTGTTTTTGCCAATTGCGTTCTTGGGTGGCATGACCGGTGTGATGTATAAACAATTTTCGGTTACCATTGCCGTTTCGGTGCTGATTTCGGCTCTGGTGGCTTTGACCTTGACCCCGGCATTGTGTGCTTTGATTATTAAACCAGGGGCAGAGCACAAGGAGCCAAGAGGCTTTTTTAAGTGGTTTAATGACTTTTTTGAAAAACTTACCGATTGGTATATCGCAGGAGTAAGATTCTTTATTAACCACAAAAAAACGGCAATTGTTGGATTTTTTGCTGTTTTGGCTCTTATCGGTTGGTTGTTTAAGATTGTTCCAACGGGCTTGGTGCCGAATGAAGACCAGGGAAATCTTTTGATGGCTTATAATATGCCACCGGCATCTTCCTTGCCCAGAACTGTTAAGTTTACCGATAAAATTTCTAATATGGTGCGCTCGGATCCTAATGTGGTTGATGTCTTGACAATTAACGGCTATAATATGCTTTCTTCAACTCAGAATACATATTCTGGTATTAGCTTTATTATTCTTAAAGATTGGGCAGAGCGTAAAAAAGCCTCTCAGAGTGCAGATGCTCTTGCTAAAATATTTACCGGTATGGGTATGAGCCAGCCGGAGGGAATTGGTTTTGCTTTCAGCATGCCTCCGATTATGGGTATGAGTACGACAGGTGGTTTTGAAGGGTATATTCAAAATCGTGCCGGTAAGACGCCTGCAGAACTCATGGCCAAAACAAACGAGTTTATTGCTGCAGCTAATAAGCGACCGGAACTTTCCAATGTTAAGACGACTTTTGCTGTTGATACACCGCAATATCGAATCGATTTGGATCGCGAAAAGGCTCGTGTCTTGAATGTTCCGATTAATGCTATCTATTCGGTTTTACAGTCTACCTTTGGCAGTCTTTATGTGAATGACTTTACTTATTTGGGGCGTAATTTTAGAGTGACATTGCAATCAGAGTCAAAATTCCGTCGTACGCCTGATGACTTGCGCTATGTCTACGTTAAGTCAAATAATGGAGAGCTTGTACCGCTTTCTACGCTTATTAGTGTGGAAAGAGTGACCGGGCCGGAGTTGATTAACCGTTTTAATATCTTTCCGGCAGCGAAAGTGATGGGAGATCCTGCACCGGGCTATTCTTCAGGCCAGGCTATTGCCGCAATGGAAGAGGTGGCCGGGGAGGTCTTAGGCGCTGATTATACTTTATCTTGGATTGGCTCGGCTTATCAGGAGAAGTTAACCGGCGGAGCCTCAACTCAAGCTTTTGTCTTTGGACTAATCATGATTTTCTTAATCTTGGCAGCTCAATATGAAAAATGGTCGTTACCGATTGTGGTTATTTTATCGGTTCCGTTTGCCGTTTTGGGTGCTCTTTTGGCAACCTGGTTGCGCGGGATTGAGAACGACTTATATTTCCAGGTCGGTTTGGTAACTCTTATCGGTTTGGCCGCTAAAAACGCTATTTTGATTGTGGAGTTTGCGGTCATGAAGGTGGAAGAGGGGCTCTCTGTTGCGGAAGCCGCTATTGAGGCTGCTAAACTCAGATTTCGTCCGATTGTGATGACATCATTAGCCTTTACTTTTGGTGTTTTGCCATTGGCAGTTTCTACCGGCGCCGGTGCTGGGTCGAGACATGCCATAGGCACAGGTATGGTTGGCGGAATGATCCTTTCAACCTTTGTCGCAACATTGTTTGTACCGATGATGTTTGCCATTGTTGAAGGTTGGGGATGCAAAAAGAAATAATTTCTGTTGTTTCAAACTAAAAACCCCGCTCTTTTATGAGCGGGGTTTTTAGTATAGGCAAGTTATTTCTATATCTCGCCGATGTACATGCCCAAAGCTTTGGCCGCTTTGACATATTCACTGTTGGGGTCGAGCAGAGTGGTGCCGCTTTTGACGACTTCTGAGAGGGCAACAGCATCAACATGTCCGTTCTTCCAAACAACCATCTTGTTGTCTTCGCCTTTTTCCAGCAATTCAACGGCTTTGGCTCCGTACAGAGCTGCTAATAAGCGGTCAAAGGCAACCGGAACGCCTGAGCGTTGAATGTGGCCCAATGTGGTTACACGAACCTGAAATTCATTGTAGCGGCTGCTGATTTCAGAACATAAGTATTGACCAATGCCACCATAGACAGCCTCGCCAACCATATTCTTTTTGCTGGCAATATGGCTGCCGTCTTCGGTTTTGATACCTTCAGAGACGACAATAACAGCATGGTTACGGCCGCTGGCCTTAATTGCTTTGAGTTTGTTGATGACACCATCAATCGTATAGGGAATTTCCGGTACCAAACAAACATCCGCTTGGCCGGCAAGCGCTGAGTGCATGGCCAGGTGACCGGCATCTCTGCCCATAACTTCCATGATTAAAGCTCGATTATGAGAACGGGCCGTTAATTCCAAACTGTCAATTGCCGTGGTGCAGACTTGTACTGCAGATTGGAAACCAACCGAAAATTCAGTAATCGGTGTGTCGTTATCAATAGTTTTGGGAATACCAATCATGCGAACCAGACTGCCTTTGCAGTAGTTGGAAACAATATTCATGCTGCCGTCTCCACCGACAACAATTACGGCATCCAGGCCAAGGTCTTTTATACCTTGGGCGAATCGCTGAGACATGTCTTCCAGAGACTCCATCTTTACACCCTTATTAAGAGAGCCAAGATAAGATCCGCTCAACCGCGGCCAGGGAGAATCTGAGAAATTGTGAACGGTTAAAACCTCATAGCTATGCGGTTTTTGGGTGATTCCGTCTGTTCCGTTATGAATACCGTATACTTCCCAACCTTTCTCGGTGGCGGCCTCAACAACAGCGCTGATAACAGCGTTCAAACCGGCGCAGTCGCCGCCGCTGGTGAGGATTCCAAGTCTTTTCTTCTTATCCATGCTATATAATACTCCTTTTTGGGTTGCTTTTTTATCTGTTTTGATGTATACTAATACAGATTTCTGAGGAAGTTTCCAGTAAAAAATGCATTTTAATCTACTTTTTTTTGATATCTTGAAAGGATTCAACGTTTATGTTTAACAAAAATCAGACCAGCAAACTCCAGATGCAATTGTGCGAGCTAAAGTTGGAAGAGCGCAGAGTTTGTTCGGACATTCGTCATCTGGTGCGCAATAACCAGACAATTGATTTTTTCAAAGCTAAACAACTGAACTCTTTGCGCAGCGGCCTCAAAACCAAAATTAAATCGGTTGAGGCTAAGATTATGCCCAATATCATCGCTTAAAAATACGTATAACGGCGCATCTAGAGCAAAAAACTACAGAACGGTCAAAATTCATGTACTTCTATGTACACTAAAATTTTGACCGCTTTGTTTTTCACTCTATCTACACCATTCTCCGTATTTTTATAGTATAACGGCGCATCTAGAGCAAATAAATAATTAATTTTATGGTGTTTTAATACTTGCAATTTATTTTTTTTGTGTTACAAACAAATCAATTTTTGGATTAACCCTTTAGATATTTTGGAAATGAGGTGATTTAAGTGGTTCAAGTTACTGTTATCGGTAATGATGTCGGACAGTCTCTGAAAGTGCTGAAAAAGAAAATGCAGCGCGAAGGTATCTTCCGTGAGATGAAGTTGCGCCGTTGCCATGAAAAGAACTCGGAGAAAAAGGCTCGCCGTGCGGCTGAGGCTGTTCGCCGTGCTCGTAAGCAGTTGCGCAAGCGCTTAGATACTGAAGGTTTCTAGTGTGTAATCTCAGTTAGTCAAAACCCCGCTCTTTGGAGCGGGGTTTTTTGATGACTTGGTCTTATTGTGCTATATTTAGCTCTTCCATAACTTGTTTTTTCAAAGTTACGTTATCTGCTTTGCCGGTGGCAAATACAGGCAGGCTATCATGATAAAGAATTAATCTCGGCAAATATAGCTCAGACATGCCATTGGCGCGGATGTAGTTGTGCAGGCAATCTTGAGTGACCTTTTTATTATTGGTAACCAAAACTATCTGCTCACCCTTGCTTTCGTGCGGAACAGCGACAACGCCATAAGAATAATCGGGGCCGCTTGCTTCACAGGCCTTGATAACCATCTCATGAACCGCATTTAGGGATACCATTTCACCACCAATCTTGGCAAAGCGTTTGATGCGGTCTTTGATGTATACAAAGCCGATTTCATCAATCTCAACCACATCTCCGGTGTGATACCATCCGTCTTTGAGCGGAACCAATACGCCCGGATTATCCGGCATATAATATCCCATCATGACATTGGGGCCTTTAACACAAAGCTCTCCGCCTTTTTCAATGCCGTCAACCGGCTCAATCTTGTATTGAATCTTAGGCAACAGCTTACCGATGGAACCAAAACGGTTGAAAATACGATTATTGGCGGTTACGACCGGAGAACACTCAGTTGAGCCATAGGCCTCCATAACCCGGATACCAAATCTTTCCACCCACATGTTGCGCGTATCTGGCTTAATAGCCTCAGCACCGCCATACATAAAGCGAATGTTGTGAAAGTCCATCGGGTGGGCAATCTTGGCATAGCCGCGGAAGAATGTGTCGGTGGCCAGCATGATACTGGCGCCAATCTCATAGACAATCTCTGAAATAATACGATAGTGCAGCGGGGAGGGGTATAAGAACAATTTTGACCCTTCAAACAATGGGAATAATGTTCCTACTGTGAGGCCAAAGCTATGGAACATCGGCAAAGCATTAAACAATGTGTCGGTGACGTTGATTGTTTCAATCGACGACATCTGTTTAATATTTGAGATGATGTTGGCATGGCTCAAAACAACGGCTTTGGGCGCACCCTCAGAACCTGATGTAAACAGCACTACCGCAGGTTTGTTGCCGCCTTCTTTGTGCGGAACCCTTTTTACTTTGTAGCGCAAAAAAGCACCGATTTTATCAAATAAGGTGATGTATTTGCGCAAGTCTTCCAAATAAAACACCTCTAAACCTGCTTTTTTAAACTCTTCTATAACCGGTTCCATCTTGGCATTGCGGATAAACAAATGCGAGGTGATGATCATTTTGCAGGTGGCTGTTTTGCACATGGAAACCATATTTTTGGCGCCAACCGAGAAATTTAACATAACCGGAATGCGCTCATAAGCCGAAAGTCCAAAAAACGTGCACAATGTGGCAATGGCATTGGGTAAAAGAATTGCCACATGCTCACCGGGTTGTGTTTTCTTTTTGAAGAATCTTCCAAGGACAAATGCCTTGATTATAATGTCTTTATAGGAATTGGGAACGCGGTTGATGTCTTCTACAAACATTGGGCGGCGAAGCAACCCCTTTTTTGAATGGACTTTAGCCGTTTTCATCAGCTGTGCAAACAGTGAAATATTATCATTGTATGAAGCCTCAAAGCTCATCTCGCGCATAATCATATAGACTTCGTTACTGATGTGGTCGCGTTGCCGACGCAGTTCATCTTTTAACTTAAACTTGACCGGTTTGCGAACCGTAATGCGAATTTTTGGCAGCGGGCGGTGCGGCAATTTCCCTTTGGTTTTTGAAAAATAGCCATATTGCGGGCCGCTGATCCAAACCGGAACAATCGGGGCTCCTGATTTATCGGCAACCAGGCCAGGAGCTTCGTAAATCTTCATTAGTCCGCCGTTTTCGGTGATGCGACCTTCGGCAAAAATAACGCAACAACGGCCGCTGTCTACTTTGGATATCAGTTCTTTGATGTCGCCCGGTTCAATCGGGTTAAACGGCATGATATCTGCCGTTTTCATGAATAATCTTATCCATTTGTTGCGATATAAATGTCCGTTGAGGGCAAATACAGGATTGCCCGGCAAAAAGGCAAACAATAACAAGGGGTCTAAGAATGAAACGTGGTTTGAAACATAGACGGCTTTGGCCGGAAGTTTGTTTTCATCAAATGCAATATTGCATCTTACCTTCATTACGGTAAAAAAAGTCCGTAAGCAAAATCTTACAATGTCTCTCAAAATATAGTCTCCGCGTAGTTACAAAATATGATTTTATCTAACTAAATCTGCAGGGTATTGTAAAGTGAATTTTGCCAGAAATTCAAATTTTATTGTCAAATGTTACATAATATTTTGAAAAATAATGAGTTTTGCTATTTTTTGGACGGGGATAATTCTGTGGTTGCCTTTTATGAAACTTTGAGACATAATCCTTTTGATGTTTATATTAGAAAATGGTGGCAAACATGGACTCTAAAACAAAGCTTTTGAATAGCGCCTTTGCAGAGTTTGCGAAAAACGGTTTTTTGGGAGCAACAACTCGCGATATTGCAAAAAATGCCAAAATCAATATCTCTGCCATTCTTTATTATTTTGGCGGCAAAAGAGGACTTTATACTGCTGTACTGCAAGAGATTGTGCAGACGGTTAAGGACAAAAGCGGCAATATTTGGGAACGCTGCCAGGAGGTTGAAAAAAACGGCTCTCAGGAGGAGGCTTTGACCCTGCTCAAGGATTTGATTTGTCGTTTTTTGCAGCTTTTGTGCGGAGATGAAATTTCTAAAGACATGAAGACCATTTTCTTTACCGAATATTCAAGGCCGACAGCCGAATTTTCTATTCTCTATGATGGACTTATTTTTCCTGTTTTTCGGATGATGGCTGCTTTGCTCACCCAGGCCAGCGGTGGCAAAATCGCCATTAAAGATGCTTATCTTTATATGTTTCCGCTCTTTTCTCAGTTGTTTGTTTTTGCATCTCGGCAAGAAACCATTTGCTCTTTTATGGAGTGGAGCGGCTATGGTAAAAAAGAGATGCAAAAACTTCAGGAATACATGAGCCAACAAATAGACTTTTTGTTGAATAAACAAAAATAATCCACTGATTTTACATAATTCAATCAATTGATTGACATAAGAGATTTTTTTATATACTAGTATCTTTGTTCGTTAACTACAAATGAGACTTTTCTATGAAAAAACTTCTTACATTGACAGCGCTGGGAACTATCCTGATGGCTTCCAATGCTATGGCTGCGGGTTTCCATTTGAGAGAGCAATCCGCTGCTGCCCAAGGTAACGCTTTTGCGGGAGCAACTGCCGGTGCCGAAAACAACTCTTATGCTTATTTCAATGCCGCCGGTTTAACCAGGCAGAAAGGCACCCAAATCAATATGGGCGCTACTTATATCGTACCGCGTGCCGAGGCCGGCAATGTTTATGATGCCGCAGGTAATCGTCAGCAGGATATTAACAACATCGTGCATGCCGCTTGGGCTCCCAATGGTACGATTTCTCATCAAGTAGATGATAAACTTACTCTTGGTTTAGGGCTTAATGTTCCTTTTGGTATGATTACAAAGTATGATCATGAGTGGGCAGGCAGTGATCATGGTATTACATCTAAGGTTATAACCTCTACCTTTACCCCGATGGCCGCTTATAAATTAACCGATAAACTCTCTGTTGGTGCCGGTTTGCCCATCCAATATGTTAAAGCTCGTTTGACAAACTCTGCATTGGCAGGTGCTACAGATACATCTCTGAAAGGTGATACCGTTGATGTCGGTTACCAGTTGAGTGCCATGTATGAGCTGTCTGATGATACCCGTTTCGGTGTTAACTACCGCAGTGAGGTTAACCACAAACTCAAAGGCGATATTTCTTCTCCGGCTCCGCTGGGTTTCTTGAACCAAGATATTTCTGCTCGTCTTGATACTCCGGCGATGTTATCTTTCGGTGCTTATCATCAAATTAACGACAAATGGGCCGTTATGGCTGAATATCAGCGCGTGTTCTGGAGCTCATTTGATAAGCTTGATATTATCGGGCAAGATGAAACAAATGCTCTTCAACCAAGCAACGGCTATCTTTTGAGCTCTACCAATGAGCATTGGCAAGACACAAACTTCTTTGCTTTGGGGGCCAGTTACCAGATTGATAACCAATGGAAACTCCGTTTAGGTTGGGCTTATGATCAGACCGCCGTCAAAAAACAATACCGCACACCGCGTATTCCGGATTCTGATCGTATATGGTATTCTGTCGGTTTAGGTTATCAGTACAATGATAATTTGAGCTTTGATGTGGCTTATACCTATATTCAAGCCAAAGATGCTACCGTTGACTTGCCGACCAATGCTGCGGCCGGTCAGCGTGGTATCTATGCCGAGTACAATAACTCTGTTAAGTTGTTTGGCTTGTCT
>CALXVW010000068.1 GCA_944392185.1 uncultured Alphaproteobacteria bacterium | reverse complement strand
TGCCGCAAGTTTCCGCCCAAAAAGCTAAAACTTCGGTAAGACTTCCTATACCTTTTATATCTTTTAGAGAATAGCTTTTAAGATTTTTTGCCAAATCCTCCGGTGCCAGGCGGATATCCAGCGGCTTGTCTATCAGCTTTTGGCCGTTACGAATTGCAAAATATTCTGCCAGGCGTTGAGTAGCCAAGTGCTCCAAAAAATTTAACCAAGCTTGCAACTGCTCCTCATCTTCTATTGATAATCCCTGCTCTATCAGCAACAGCAAAAGCTTGGCTATTCCTTGATTGTTCATCTCACCAAGGTATTGTTTTATTTGCTCTAGAAAACTTAAGAGATGTTTGCCTCGTGCAATCTTTCCGGCCTCTTTAATTTCTGCCTTAGAATAGCCGGACAGTTCCGCCAAATTTTCTGCAGCGCGCGCGGCCTCTTTTGCCCCGTCCTCATAGTCTTCTTCATCAAATTCATACAAATACGTCATTTAACGAATCCGTCTGATTGCATCTTGAATAATTTGGCATATTTGCCGTTCTTTTTTAACAGCTCCTCATGGCTGCCTTCTTCTATTATCTTTCCCTTATCAAAAACCAAAATTCTATCCATCTCCCTTAAAGTGGAAAGGCGGTGCGCCACTGCTATCACGGTTTTCCCTTTCATCAGCTTGGAAAGAGATTTTTGAATATGTTTTTCATTCTCGCTGTCCAGTGCCGAAGTGGCCTCATCAAAAATTAGAATCGGTGCATTTTTCAGCACTGCTCTGGCAATGGCAATCCTCTGCCTTTCGCCGCCCGATAAAATGACACCCCTATCTCCTACCTTGGTATCATATCCATCGGGAAATTGTTTGATAAACTCATCGGCCGAGGCAGATTTGGCCGCTTTAATCACTTCTTCTTTACTTGCTGAAGTTCTGCCATAGCGGATGTTATCAAACAAACTACGGTTAAACAGGCAGACATCTTGGGGAATCGTGGCGATATGTTTGTGCAGAGAATCTTGAGTGACTTTTCTTATATCCGTTCCGTTTATGTCTATCTCGCCTGAGGTGACATCAAAGTACCTTGAAAGCAATTTAATAAAGGTTGATTTGCCGGCGCCTGAGGCCCCCACCAATCCGACTTTTTCTCCGGCCTTAATCTCAACATTTAACCCATCAAAAATTCGGCGGTTCCCTTTATAGGCAAATCCTACATCTTTAAATGAAATTGCTGCCTTTTTAATATTCAATTTTTTGGCATCTTTGGCATCTACAATGTCCGGAGTTACGGCCAAAGTTTCCAGCGCGGCATTGAGGCGGCCAAAAACCTGCAGAAGATTATTGTACATCCATGTGACGTTAAATACCGCTCCGCTCATGGTCATAAACAACGTGTTTACAAAGATAAAGTCGGTGGCACTTAAATATTGTTTTGAAAAAAGCCAAATTGTATAAAGCAAAAATGCCAAAAACGAAAATACCACCGCCGTATGCTGAACCAATATGACTACAGCTTGTCCAAATTGCTCTTTGGTTTCGGCTTTGCGGAGCATGCGCAGGGCTTTAAGCAAATTCAAACGCTCAAAATGAAAATTAGCAAAACTTTTTATCTCGCTGTAGTTGGCTATCGAATCGACAATCATGCCGTTGGCATAGCTCTGGCGACTACCGGAATCTTTAGACAATAAATGTAGCGTCTTGCCCAACTTAAAACCTAAAAGCGCCATCAAAAACGCCCAGAAAATGAAAACAGGCGTTAGCCACAAACTTACCGAACTCAAGATCACAAGTCCGATAATTACATAAAAAAATGTCCAGCTGCTGTCTATGATATGGCGGAACAAATCATGCGTGTTGCTTTGCAACTGTTGAACTTTGTTTGAGACATTGCCCGCCATTTCCTCGGTGAAAAAAGCTATTGAATGTTGGTTGACATAATCAAAAACATCTCTAATCACAACCGTGCGTAATAAAGGCGCAACACGTGACACCATGATAAAACCAATATTGGGAATAATCTGACCTGCGAGCTGCAAAACAAAAGCAAAAAAGATTATCAACAAAATATCTTGCCAGAGTTGCGGTTTGGTTGCAAAATTTGCCACTGCATCATACAACTGCGCCAGATAATATGGGACAAACTGTCTGCAAGTTTGTCCTAAAACCAACAGCACCAACATGGCAAACAACGGCCACTTGAAAATTTTGGCATAGTGCCAAATAAAACGAGCTGCAGTTTTTTCCATATCTTTGAAACTCTTTAACACTAAATTGACACTTTTGGTTTATTGTTATACTATATCTAAAGTTTTTATGCAACCGTTGGGATGAAATTAATGGAAACACAATATTACACGCTGATTGAAAAACAGGATTTTTATGAAATCATCGAAAACAAATATGGCGAACTCGCTATATTTATTGATGCTCGCGATGGCTCCCCTGAAAATCCCGTGCTCGAATTTGACGGCAAAAAAACCGCCCTTTTGAAGCGCGATGCCCACTTGGCTGTCCGGTTAGACAACATCAACGAAGAAACGGTTGAACCTTTGGCGGAATCCGAATTCGTCATGATCGTGGAACTCAAAGGTAAAATGGTTGAAAGAGTTTATGGCGTGCCACTTGACAATGTTGAGGAAATTGTGTTTGAAGGCAAAGCTACCCGTGCCGATGAACTTGTTAAGGCCAAAAGCCGTGAAGAATTGCTCAAACAATTCGGTGCCGTTAAAGTTTGGACCAGCGGCTCGGCAAAATAAATCTGTTAAGGTGACAAAAAATGATTGGTTTAGTACTGGTAACACATGGCAATTTGGCTAATGAATTTATCTCGGCCATGCAACATGTGGTCGGAAAACAAGAGCAAGTAGCTCCCGTTTGTATTGGTCCCGAAGATGATATGGAAATGCGCCGTGCCGAAATTTTGAAAAAAGTTGAAGATGTCAATGACGGAAGCGGTGTCGTGGTTTTGACCGATATGTTCGGCGGAACACCTTCTAACCTTGCCATATCCATCATGGACAGAGCAAAGGTTGAAATTATTGCCGGGGTTAATTTGCCGATGCTTATTAAACTTGCCTCTTTGCGTAAAGAAAAAAACTTAAAAGAAACGGTTGAAGGCGCACAAGAGGCTGGCAAAAAGTACATCAATATCGCCTCTCAATTGTTGGGGGCCTAAAAATGTCTCAATCTTACTCAAAAGATTTGGAAATTAAAAACAAAAAAGGTCTACACGCCCGTGCCGCCGCCGCTTTTGTTAAAACCGTTGAGCCTTTTGATGCGGAAATTTCGGTTGAGCGCATCGGCCAAAATGTTTGCGGATCTTCTATCATGGGGCTGATGATGTTGGCTGCCTCTAAAGGCACTTTCATCAAAGTTACCTGCTCCGGCAACCAAGCCAAAGAGGCTATGGAGGCTATTGAAAAGCTCCTTGATAATAAGTTTGGAGAAGAATAAGGTGGCCGCAAAAAAAGCCAAAGCGCCCAGAAACAAAACTATAGAGCTGTCCCGAATCGAGGCGGCTTTATATGTTTCTCAGGCTTTGCAGCCTAAGAAAAAGCTCTCTCTTGAAGAGGCTAAAGATCAAATCATCTTCGGGGATTGCTTAAAAGCTATGGACCTGCTCCCTGATGCCTGTGTGAATCTGATGATTGTTGACCCGCCCTACAACCTCACAAAAAATTTTGGCAAAAACATCTTCAAGCAAATGGATGCAACCGAATATATGAACTGGCTTGATTCCTGGCTTAAAAAAACCGTGCGTATTCTCAAAGACAACGCCTCTGTCTATATCTGCTCTGACTGGAAAACATCTTTGTTTATCCCCGAAGCGGCCGGAAAATATTTTATTTTGCAAAACCGAATTTCTTGGGAGCGTGAAAAAGGACGCAGTGCCGCCAATAACTGGAAAAATTGTCTTGAAGATATTTGGTTCTTCACCAAAAGCAAAAAATATACTTTTAACCTTGATGCCGTTAAAATTTTGCGGCCGGTGCTGGCTCCCTACCGCGATAAAAAAGGAAATCCCAAAGATTGGAAAGAAAAAGAAGGCTTGCGCCAACGTCTCACCTCTCCTTCCAATATCTGGACAGATATCTCCGTACCCTTTTGGTCAATGCCCGAAAATACCAATCATCCGACCCAAAAGCCGGAAAAACTTATCGCTAAACTTATTTTGGCCTCAAGCAATCAAGGCGATCTGGTGTTTGATCCCTTTGTCGGCTCCGGTACCACCGCCGTTACTGCTAAAAAATTAAAACGCCACTTTATCGGCATTGAGCAGGAAAAGGAATATGTTGCTCTCTCTCTCAAGCGACTTGAATTTGCCGAATCCGAGCCGCAAATTCAGGGTTTTGAAAACGGTATTTTTAAACCTCGCAACAGCGAATGTTGATATCTCTTTCGGATAGGTTCTGTTGTTTTTCTCTTTTTGAATCTTAAATTGATTCCGTGGTGATTATCATCACGGTTTTCTTTTTTTTAGGAGAATAATACAATGTCTTGTAACAATACAAAAAATAATTCAAACAAAATGTCTGCCTCTGAGAATTCAAAGACAGCCAAATCATCTGAAAACGAAAATTCGCAAACCAAAAAAACATCTAAAAGTGGATGCGGTTGCGGTTCTAATCGTTAATTATTTTTATTTACTCATTCCTGTTTAGAACTTTTAAAAAATACTCCCTGCCGCTTTTGCTGACAGGGAGTATTCTTTCGTATTTACTAATTTGTTTTATTGATTATATAATAGCTCCGATATCGTGATTATGAGGAATTAAAAATAATGAAAAAATGGTTGTTGGCTTTGCTCGGAATCCTTATGGCTACTCAGGCTCGGGCTCAAAGCGCAGAGAACATCAAACGGATTGAGGCTTACCTAAACAACATCAAAAGCCTGGAAGCCACTTTTGTGCAAATGGCCAGCAACGGCGCCACGGCCGAGGGGCGGCTGTTTATTAAGAAACCAAACAAAATCCGCATGGAATACGCTGATCCGGTTAATGTTTTGATTGTGGGCGACGGCAACTTTATTGTTTATAATGACACCGAACTTGACCAAGTTACCCACATTGATTATGACGATATTCCGGCCTCTCTCATCTTGGCTAATGACATCAAAATTGACGGCAAAAAAATCAAGGTTGTCGACTTTTACCAAGATTCCGGCTCGACCTCCATTACTTTAGAATACGCCAACAGCGGCGATCTGGGACCTATCACTTTGGTCTTTTCAAACAATCCGATGGAACTTAAACAATGGAAGATTGTTGACCCGCAAAGCGTTGAAGTGGCCGTTTCTTTGTATGATGCAAAAAAAGACGTGCCTTTGGATGATAAAATCTTTAAGTTCAAAGAAAAAAAATCGCCTAAAAAGGGTTATAAAAAGAAATAGGTGCGCATGAACTCTTTTAAGCTTGCAACTTGGAACGTTAACTCTATTCGTATTCGGCTTGATCCGCTGAAACTCTTTTGCCAACTTACACATCCAGACATCATCTGCTTGCAGGAAGTTAAGGCTAAAGCTGAAGATTTTCCCTATGATGAAGTAAAAAAACTCGGCTTTGAGCATATTGCTCTTTATGGGCAGCCGGGCTACAACGGCGTGGCTATTCTCTCCAAATTTCCCTTAAAAGAAATTGCTCAGCATGACTGGGTCGGCAAGCATGATGCCAGGCATATTTCGGCTTGCGTATTTGATGATATTGAAATCAACAACATCTACATCCCGGCCGGCGGCGACATTCCTGACCCGATTGAAAACTTAGCCTTTGCTCATAAACTTTGTTTTATGGATGATGTGGCCGAATATTATGAACAGCATAAACCCTCTCTTTCTCAGCGCAAAATGCTTTTGTGCGGAGATTTTAACGTTGCACCGTCAGAAAATGATGTATGGAATCACAAACAACTGCTCAAGATTGTCTCTCATACTCCGGTGGAGGTAGAGCGGCTGACTCGCTTGTTTAACTCTCTTGATTTTGTTGATGCGGTGCGAAAATTTTACCCTGAGCCGCAAAAGATATTTTCTTGGTGGAGCTACCGCAACCCCAACTGGCAGACTAACAACAAAGGACGGCGGCTTGACCATATCTGGGTTACACCAAACTTGCAGGACAGAATCTTAAGCACTCTTATTGTCAAAGAAATGCGGCTTTGCGCCCGCCCGTCTGACCATGTGCCGGTGGTGGCGGAAATCAAGATTTAATTAAGCCTTATATCTTTAACTGATAACCACCTTCAACTGTTGTTATCAGCTGGGCCTCGGCATCATCATGCTCAACTTTTTGGCGCAGACGGTAAATGTGTGTTTCTATCGTGTGGGTGGTGACGTCGGGTGCATAGCCCCATACTTCTTGCAAAAGTTCATTCTTGCTGACAATTCGGTTACGGTTTTTATAAAGATACTTCAAAATCGCAACTTCTTTCTCGGTTAATTTGACAACCTCACCGTTGCGCTGGTTGAAAATATCTTTTTTTATCGGCCGTACAATATAGCGATTAAACACTACATAGCCGTTTTCGCTGTTTTCAAAGATATTAATGCAAGAGTGGAGCTCGTCTAAAAATGCCGGTAGGCTGAAGGGCTTGATGATTATATGGGTAGCCGGGCAATCTGCTTCTATCTCTTCTGCGTGTGAGGTTAGGAAAAACAGAGGTACTTTCAAATCATGCTCGGAGCAGTTTCTCAAATATTCCGCCTTTTCATCAACAACAATAATATCCGGCAAAAAAGAGCCCCCTTTTTCTATGATGTTATAATCTTTGGCATAGTGGCTGATTTGATCTGACAAATCAGCGGCAAAAACCTCATCTTCTGACAACAGCAAAATGTTCGGCATTAGCAAGTTCCTTAAAAATTAATCCCAAGACCGCTCACAAAAGCCCAGCCCTGATTGTTATCCGCAAGCGCAGAAGAATCACCTTCAAAATCTACGTGCGCGGCTGCCAAATAAACATCTATGTATTTATTCAGCTGATATTGGTTGGAAAGAATCCATATCTTATCTTTATTTTTCGTACGAGAGGCTTTTGATTCAAAATAAGACAAAGCGGTTTCAAAAGGCCCTATCTCATAGCCAAGCCCTATATCCCAAGCCTCACCCTCGCGGTAGTTATCAAATAAATAGGAAAGCCTTGAATCTTGAGAATCTTGTTTGTCTTGCCCATCTATGTAGGTTTTGCGCCAGCCTCCGCCTAAGCTCCAATTACCATAGCCAAATTTCAGCGAAGCCGAAAATTCGGTATCGTTATCATGATAACGGGCGGCGGCAAGGGAGGCATCCATATTCAAGCCGCCAAGCTCCTGAGTGGTATAAAGCGCGCCGATATAGCCGTCTTTTCTGGAATAAGAGGCGTGTTTATTTATCAGCCCTCGGCGGTTGTAGGCATCCGGCACATAGGTAAAACCTATTGCCGTGCCATAAACTTCCGGTGAAACATAGCTAATCTTGGGGGCGACGCCGTCGGTGTTGATATAGGTGCTATTTAAGGTGGCAAAGCGGGTTTCTTTAGAATCTCTTTGCCAGTTGGGATTAGATATAAAATCCACGATATCGCTGTTGTTGCTCAAAGCACCTACCGAGGGTGCGCCGTCATGAAACTGGGCGGCAACGTTGAATGTTTGACCCAAAAGAATCCGCCCATAAGGACTATCGGCAATAGCATAGGCCTCTTCGCCCCAACGACCTTGATTGTAGTTTTGGAGTTCTCTGTCAATCCCCCCCATCAGATCCAAATAAAGGCCTAAGCCATATTCTTCATCTTCTGAAGTATAAACGGCAAAGGCGTTTATCTCACCAATACCGACACCGTGGTTGTTTTGGTCTTTTTTTTCAAATCTCTCGGCAACATCCGTGTAGCCATAAAGCCCTTTTGCTTGGCCCGAGACTTCAAACTCCCATTCTCCGGCTTTGGCAGAAAACGGCAGTAGTCCCAGCAATGCGATTACATATATTTTCTTCATTGTTTCTCCGGCATTTGCGATGTTTTAGTTTAGCCCCATGAATCCTCGCCGTCAACAGATTATATTTGCATTCTTTTATCCTTTATTTATAATATTTTTCATGCAAAAAAGGGGGGATAAGAAATGTTTCAAACCGGACTGGCTATCATGCGGGCACAGCCGCCGCATATCGGGCATATCAAACTCATTAGACGGATGCTTAGAGAATGTGAAAATGCCATCATCATCTTAGGCTCCGTGCAAGAACAGGGAACTGAGCGCAACCCCTATAGCTATATTCAAAGAAAGGAAATGCTGCAAAAAATCTTTGTCGGCAAACCCGAGGCCAAGAGATTAAAAATTCTTGGCATGTTTGATATCAACAACCCCACCCAATGGGGCGCGTTTGTCATGGATTTTTTGAAAGAAGCCTGCCCGGGTGAGCCTCTGCCTGAGGTTTACTATGCCGGCAGCGAATATGACGCACAGTGGTTTAGAGATATCTTTGCCAATATTCAAATTGAAAACCGTGTGGACTATGATTTTCCCTATGTTTCAGGCTCCATGGTGCGTGATATGATTAAAATCGGGGATAAACGCTGGCATGATTTTGTACCACAAGAAATTCACCAAATGATAGAAGATCTTGTGCCTTCCAAAAAAGGAGTTTGCTGATGAAAAAAATTTGGAACAGCTTAACCGGCGGCTTAAAAGAGTTTTGTGCAAAAAATGGTTTTTCAAAGGTATGTCTGGGCCTCTCGGGTGGTTTAGATTCCGCCATTTGTGCCGTGTTGGCGGCTGATGCCTTGGGCGGAGAAAATGTTCAGGCCTTGATGATGAAAACTAAACATACCTCCGATTTGAGCCTGAAAATCGCTTGCGAGATTGCAAAAAGAAACAACCTCTCCTTCAAAGAACTTGATATTAATTCGCTGATTGATAAAGAAACCTTGTTTTTAACTCAAGCTTTTGGCCAAGCCCCAAAACAAATCGTGCTTGAAAATTTGCAGGCACGCGCCAGAGGAAAAATCTTGATGGCTTTTTCAAACCAATTTAACTACTTGGTTTTAGCCTGCGGGAATAAGTCTGAAATTGCCATGGGTTATTGCACACTTTATGGCGACACTTGCGGCGGTTTGGCGCCAATCGGCAATCTTTATAAATCAGAGATTTTTGAGCTGGCGCGGTGGCGCAACACCCTTTCCTCCGTTTTGCCGGAAGAAGTTATCTCCCGCGCGCCCAGTGCCGAGCTGGCAGATGGCCAAAAAGATGAAGACACCTTGCCGCCTTATGCTCTCTTGGACAAGGTTTTGCGTCTGTATCTGGATGAGGGCAAATCAGAAGAAGAAATTTGTGCCGCCGGATTTGAACAAAAAACTGTTGGTTGGATTATTAAGCGCTATCAATCTCAAGCCTTTAAGCGCCTCCAGCTGCCTCCTCTTCTTCTTGAAGACTAACAAAACCCCCGCGGGATTTTTTCCTGCAGGGTTTTATAGTTTCTCTGGTTTTAGATATCCAAGTTGACCACATTTAAGGCGTTTTCTTGGATGAACTCTTTGCGCGGCTCTACCACATCTCCCATTAAGGTAGCAAAGGTTTCATCCGCCTCTTCCATGCGGTCTATCTTGACCTGCAGAAGAGAACGAGCCTCCGGGTCAAGCGTGGTTTCCCACAGCTGCTCGGGGTTCATCTCCCCCAGTCCTTTATAGCGCTGAATCGTGATGCCTTTCTTGCCGGCGGCAATTACCGCATCTACAAAGCTTACCGGTCCGTGTATCTTCTTTTCAAGCCCTTGCTTGGAAACCAAAGTGCTTGGGTTGGCAAAATTTTCTCTCAAGACATCTCTTAGGCCGTTTAAAACCGGAGCCTCTTGGCTGTCTAAAATGTTGGCGCCGACAATATGTTTCTCGGTTACGCCTCTTAGGGTTCTTGAAAACAGCAAAGTGCCGTCTTCTTCAACAGAAGCTTTCCAGCCGCGGTCATATTCGGCCTCCAAATTATCAAGGCGAGCAACAAGCTTGTCCAGCTCTCCCTGCAATTTGGTTTTGTCGTGCAAAAGCTCTTGGTCAAACAGACCGCAAATGGCCATCTGTTCAATAATCTTTTCCGGCACGTTTTTGCTTAATGTTCCTATCAGGCTGCGCGCTTTGCGGTTTTGCTCCACAAGGCCAATCAAATCCTGGCCGGCTATTTGCTCGCCGTCTGCCAAGGTCAAGGTAGCGTCATCACAACCGCCACGAATGAGGTAATCATCCATCTCTCTCTCGTTCTTGATATAGAGAATCGAGTTGCCTTTTTTAACCTTATACAACGGCGGCTGCGCAATATAAACATATCCCCTTTCAATCAACTCCGGCATTTGACGATAGAAAAATGTTAGCAACAATGTACGAATGTGGCTTCCGTCCACATCGGCATCGGCCATGATGATGATTTTGTGATAACGACATTTATCGGCATTGAAATCATCGCGCCCAATACCGGTGCCGAGCGCGGTGATGATGGTGCCAATCTCGGCTGAGTTCAACATCTTGTCAAAACGGGCACGCTCAACATTCAAAATCTTACCACGCAAAGGCATGATTGCTTGGTTGCGGCGGTGACGGCCTTGTTTGGCTGAACCACCGGCGGAATCTCCCTCAACGATGAAAACTTCTGACAAAGCAGGATCTTTTTCTTGGCAATCTGCCAATTTGCCGGGCAGAGAGGCCACATCCAAGACACCTTTGCGGCGAGTGAGCTCTCTGGCCTTGCGGGCGGCCTCACGCGCGGTGGCTGCTTCCACAATCTTGCCAACGATGATTTTAGCCTCATTGGGATGCTCATCCAACCACTCTTTGAGTTTATCATTAACCACGCTTTCTACAACCGGGCGAACCTCTGAGGAAACCAACTTGTCTTTAGTTTGAGATGAAAACTTTGGATCCGGCACTTTAACAGACAACACACAGCTTAAGCCCTCTCGCATATCATCTCCTGAAAGCTCAACTTTCTCTTTCTTCAAAAGGCCGTTTTCGCTGATGTAGTTGTTGATGCAACGGGTCAAAGCTCCGCGGAAGCCCGCCAAGTGTGTGCCGCCGTCTTTTTGCGGGATGTTGTTGGTGAAGCAAAGCATGCTCTCGTTATAGGCATTGGTCCACTGCAAAGCGCAATCTACTTGAATATCATTCTTCTCACCACTGAAAGCTATGACCTCCTCATGCAAGGGAGCTTTTGACTTGTTGAGGTGAGTTACAAACGCTTGCAAGCCTCCCTCATAGTGAAAGTCAACCTCTCTCGGCTCTGCGCCGCGATTATCTATCAACTTCAGATAAACGCCGGAATTTAAGAAAGCTTTTTCACGGATGGCGCGCTCCAAGGTCTCAAAATTAAACTCCGTCATCGTAAATGTCTCTGGCGAGGGAAGGAATGTTACCTCAGTGCCGTGGCGGCCAGGCGCATCGGCCACAACTTTCAAATGCTCGGTAACATTACCGTTGGCAAAAGTGGCTATATGCTCTTTGCCTTCACGCCAAATGCGCAGTTTGAGCCATGTAGACAGAGCGTTTACAACCGAAACACCCACACCGTGCAAACCGCCGGAAACCTTATAGGAATTGTTATCAAACTTACCGCCGGAGTGGAGCTCCGTCATGATGACTTCTGCAGCAGAGATACCTTCTTCCTTGTGCATGCCAACCGGGATACCGCGCCCATTGTCGCGAATGGTGGCAGATCCGTCCGGATTTAAAATAACCTCGGTTTTGTCACAATAACCGGCCAATGCCTCATCAATGGCGTTGTCCAAAACCTCATAAATCATATGATGGAGGCCGGAGCCGTCATCAGTATCACCGATATACATTCCGGGGCGTTTGCGCACCGCATCCAAGCCTTTTAGGACTTTAATCGAATCTGCGCCGTATTCTTTTTCTTCCTTAGCAATTTCTGCTGCGGTCATCTCTGAACTCATATCTTATTTTTCCTTACATTTTCAACGATTTTTCTGTGAGAAAATATAGAACATTTTCTCAAAATTACCAAGCAAAAAAGTGCTTGTTACCCCCATTTTTGTGCATAAAATCAGCCTTTTCTTTTTTCTAGACAAAAAAACTGGTTTGTGATATGATGTTTCTAGTGTTTGATTTGGCGGAAAAGCAATAATGAAAACTTTCTTTTTGAATTTTGAAGACGGACTTGATGAGAAATATATCCGATGGACCCGTGAGGCTATACAAGAGTTTATAGACCTCTTTCCCGAGTATAAAGACAACTTTGCCTCAGAAGAAAGAAATTTTTCCTATCAAAATTTGGATATCTTAAAAGCTGTTGCTGAGAGAAATAAAAAGGCTTACGAAAGAAGCCGAAGGGCTCAAAACTCTACGGAAGTTTTTGACGAAGCCAGCTTTTGGCAAATGTTTGAAAAACTCCCAAACGGTTCTTATAGGGCCTCTTTCAAAAAACAAATTGCTTTGGCCACCCGTAACGGTGTTGTCGATATTCAAAAACTCAGCCGCTTGCAAAGCGACAGCGTCGGGAATGGGCATAGTGCCAATATGCCGATTTTGGTGAATGTGACAAAACAAAAAGCCAGCGGCAATATTCGCGGAATTTCAAGTAAAATGAGTATTGATATTTCTGCCGGAACTTGCGCTGCTCTTGGTTATGCCGACGATGATTTAGAGGCCTACTTCAAAGACATTATCATTCATGAATTGGGGCACACCTTCAATGCTACCCACGAAGGACGGCAAAATGTGGTTGAAAATCTTGGCACGCACTGCACTGATAAAAACTGCCTGATGTATGAGTATGCTTACACCAATGAAAGTTTTAATCGCCGCAAAAAGCGCAAAGAACCTTTCTGCCAAGATTGTATGACTTCCATGCGCGATTATATGGAAAATGCGTTGTTGTTTACTAGAACCAAGCCCAAAAATAATGTGAATCAATTGCAACCCGTCAGTTCCCAAAAGCAAAATAATCTTGCCAATATTCCGTATTTTGCAAATCTTTCTTCTGAAGAGGCAAAAATCCTTGACGCTTATGATAATTATTTGAAAAAAAACAACATTGCTCGTAACGATAGAGAAAAGTTTTTTGATAAGATGTATCTAATTGCCGAGATACGCGCCCAAACTAATCAAAGCGGCCAAATGCCTAAAAAATTTTTATCGTCGAAAACATTTGATTTTAAAAGCTATTGCATTACAGACTGGAATAACCCTTTCTTCCTAAAAGCTCTCAGAATAAATGTTTATGAGGCAAAAAAATATGCAAAATATTCTTCTGATTTGTGGGACGGGAAAAACCCGCCGACAAGAGATAAAGACGGGAAAGTGGCCTATTTTGCCGTTGCCGGGCAAACACCAAAAGGAGATGAGCTGGCTAAAAGAATGCTTGATACAACAGATATGAAAACTCAAGGCGATATTCTTTCCAGCGCTTGGATCTTTAGATTTCCTCACTCTCTAAAAAATCAAAAAACGGTGCAAAGATTTGCCGTTAATGCTTTGCCGGATCTTAAACTTTTGGATGCTTTAGATGATTTAGAAAAAAAACATAATGCTCACTACAAAACTGCTACGCCCTATAGTTGGCACAGAAGAACTGACCCCGTGATTATTTATTGCTCCCAAATGCCTGATAAAGCAACTATTGATGAGCTTAAAAATATTGTGGCACCCTATATTCGGCGAGAAAACCCCGAAAGGATGAATGATCTTGATGGCACATTGATTGCTGATGGTTTGATTATGGCTCAAGAACCTTCTTTAGATGAAATCAAAAAACTTTTTGATGAAATTAATGCTTACGATATTTCCTTGGCAGAAGCCTTGAAGCTGGATATTAAGGATGGAATTAATCCTAACCATCCTCTTAGTTTGGGACAATTTGAGGCTTATAAAAAAATCTTTGAAAGCTACAAGCAAGCCTTTCAACCTCTGCAAAATTTATACGTTAGCCAAAATCAAGATGATCAAACCGTGGCGCAAAATATGCCAACCTTTGTTGATAAAGAGGTCAAAAAAGTTTTGCGTGAAGTTTTTCAGCCCTCAGCCGAGAAGCAAAATGCCGAATATAAGGAAGACCTTAAGGCTCCCGAATATAGGGCAGAAATTAAGCATGCCAATGGCAGCATTGATAAAATCGTGGCCACAAGCGCTCACAATATTGCTCTTTCTGCCGAAGATAAAGACGGAAATGCCCAAATACCTAATATGCAGCGTTTTCGCGATATTGTTGCTCTTGCTAAAAAACAAGGCTCGGTTATTAAGTTTGGTAATATAAAATCTCCAGACTTTAAAGCTCTTCTGATGCTGGCTTGCATGGAAGCTAAACCTGCCATGCAAATGGTGAGCGCACCGGAACTTAATGATGAATTTTTGCAATCCGTTCAAAATGAAAAACTCAAAACGGCTTTGCAGATTATGAAAAACAAACAGCAACAGCAACCGCAGCCGCAACAAAACACTCACGAGCCTAGTCCAGCTCTGAATCCTCAGCCACAACAACCGGCGTCGGTTCCTCAGCCGCAAAAAACGCCACCCTTGACACCGCAAATCATACAAGCCAGAACAAGAGGAAGAGCTTAAGATTTCTTCCTTAATGAGCTTCCGTCCAGGTGTTGCCGATGCCCAATTCAGCATTGAACGGAACATCAAAATCTACCACTTTTTCCATTGTTTCTTTGATGAGTTTTGAGGCCGCTGCCAGCTCATCTTCCGGCACCTCAAAGACTAGTTCATCGTGCACTTGTAACAACATCTTTGTTTTTAGCCCCTGCTCTTTTAACAACCTTGCCAGCTTGTTCATGGCTAATTTGATGATATCTGCCGCTCCGCCCTGGATTGGCGCGTTTATCGCCGCACGCTCGGCATTGGCTACTAAGCGTTTATTTTTGTCATTAATCCCCATAACCGAGCACTTGCGCCCAAACGGAGTGACAACATAGCCATGCTTATGAGCAAAAGCTATTGTTTGCTCCATATAAACTTTAATCTCCGGCATTTGGCGGAAATAGGCATCTATGTAGGCCTTGGCATCTGCAGCCTCAACCCCAATATTTCGCGCCAGACCATAAGCCGAAATACCATAGACAATGCCAAAATTGATGGCTTTGGCGTGGCGACGCAAATTGGCATCCACCTTCTCAGGCGGGACACCAAAAACATGTGAGGCCGTGGCGGTGTGAACATCTATGCCGGCGGCAAAAGCTTTTTTCAAGTTCTTAACATCTGCCACCGCTGCAAGCAAACGCAATTCAACCTGCGAATAGTCACAAGAAATCAGCTTATATCCAGGCTTAGCCACAAAGCAGGAGCGAATCTTCTTGCCTTCCTCACTGCGAATGGGAATGTTTTGCAAATTGGGGCTAACCGATGACAAGCGCCCGGTATTTACAACTGTTTGCAAATATGTGGTGTGAATACGAGAATCTTTATCCAACAGAGCAAACAAAGAATCCGTGTAAGTCGATTTTAGCTTGCTTAACTCTCGCCAATCTAAAACTTTTTGCGCAAACTGGTTGCCCTCGGCGGCAATCTCCTCCAAGATTTCGGCACCGGTTTGCCAAGCGCCGGTGGGGGTTTTCTTGCCTTTCAATCCTTGTTTCTCAAACAGAATCTCGCCAATTTGCTTGGGCGAACCAACATTAAATTCCTCGCCGGCAATTTGGTACAAATCCCGCTCCAAAACCTTAAGTTTGGAATCCAAATATTCACTCAACTCTTTTAGAGCAACAGCATCTATCATGATGCCGTTTTTCTCCATCTCATAGAGAGCGCCAAGCAGTGGGCGGTCAAAATTCTCATAAACGGCAACTTTGCTCTCGCTTAGCAGTCTTGGTTTCAAAATACTGTGAACCCTTAAAATATAATCCGCTCTTTCTGCCAAATAGCCCATTGCCGTTTGCTGGTCCAGCTGCCTAAAAGAAATCTTATTTTTGCCGCAGCCCAACAAATCATCAAGATTTTGCAACGGCTCATCTTGATAATTCCTTACCAAGTCTGCCAGGCCATGCCCATGCTCAGAGCTGTCTAAATCATAAGAAATTATTGAAATATCATCATATGATGCTATCTCCACCCCCGGCATTATCTGCTCTAAAAAGTGCCAGGCGGTTTTTAAGCTACAGCCGATTTTCAAAACCGCCGCATCTGCCAACAGAGGCTGCAAGAGGCTTACTAAGTTTTGCACTGAAACGCCTGCCTTTTGCGGAGACAAAGAAAACAGGTCTAAATTCTCGCCTTTGCCGGGCTCAAGATTTATGGGAATATAGCAGGCTTCTCCGGGCGCAACAGCCAAAGACACACCACAGATTTTATCAAATGTCGGATTATTCCCCTCGCCGATAACATCTATACTGAAGGCTCTTTTCTCTTTTATCTTATCTAAAAACTTTTTAAACCCTGCCTCACTATCTAATAGTTCATAGTGTTTTTCGATATTTTTAAATACATCGTTCAACCCACGATCGGCAATATCCGAACAGCGTTCAGATATCCACTTTTCCAAACGTGGTTTTAGAGAATTGAAGCCATAAGTATCTACAAATTTGCTCAACTTTGCAGCCTCGGGCGCACGGCAAATATATTCCTTTAGGGAATGTTCCACCGGCACATCACTCTTTAGCGTCACCAACTGCAGCGATATTCTGGCGTTTTCCATATTCTCAAGCAAAACCTGACGGCGTTTTTCTTGTTTTATCTCGCCGGCATGAGCCAAAACCCCTTCCAGTGAGCCATAGTCATTAATCAACTGGGCTGCCGTTTTTGGGCCAATACCCGGAACACCGGGAACATTATCGGTGCTATCCCCCGAAAGCGCCTGAACATCCACCACTTTGTCCGGGTAAACACCAAATTTTTCCTTAACATCTTCGGGCGAAAAAAACTTATCTTTCATGGGGTCATAAAACTCCACACCGGGGCGTATCAACTGCATCAAATCTTTGTCCCCGGAAACGATGGTGACCTCTATGCCCTCTGATAAAGCCTGGGCAGCGTAGGTGGCTATCAAATCATCTGCCTCATAGCCCTCCATTTCCAAATGATTCAAATTTAAGGCCTCTACCGCCTCGTGGATGATTGAAAACTGCGGAATCAGATCCTCGGGAATTTCTTTTCTGGTCCCTTTATAGTCAGGGAAAATTTCGTTGCGAAAATTTTGCCTTTTGGCATCAAACAAAACCAAGCAATAGTCACAGCCTATCTTGGTGGTGAGGCGCAAAAACATATTGGTGAAGCCATAAACAGCGTTGACCGGCGTGCCATCGGGCGCAGTCAAGGGCGGAAGCCCGTAAAAAGCTCTGAATATGTAGCCAGAACCGTCAATTAAGCAAACTTTTTTGGGCATTAATCATTCTCCCGTTTATCTACAGGGTGGTGGTTATATCCTCAAATATATACAATAAAACGGCTAGCGCCAACAGATAAAAAGTTATTCACCAATAGAGAGGAAAAAACTGCGCTCCAAATTATCTACCGCGCACAAATCTGTTTTATAAATATCTTCGTAGTTTTCAATGTAATCACGCAAGGCCAAAGCAACACAGTCATCAACACTGCGGCCGCTTTTTTGGGCAATCTTTTCAATCTTGTTTTGGAGATCATCGTTAACCATGACTGAAATCTTGCGCATCTTAAAATCTTCCTTAACTTATTTGTGATATTTAATACTTATTGTTTTAATTTATTTCAAACATCAAGACAAGACTTAAAAAGGCGGGACTCGTGGCAAAAGCTCAGAAAAAGAAGAAAAAGACTCGAAAAAAAGAGTCAAAACAACGCTTTAAGAATCGGATGCGGCTGTTAAAAATTTTTGCCGTGTTGGTGATAACTTTATTAACCTATGTTGCTTATTGTTTGATTACTCTGCCAAACATGAGCGAGGCTATCAATCGCACCAGGCAGCCTTTTACAACTATCATTGCCGACAATGGCAATGAGGTGCAAACTTTTGGCACGGTTTATTCGGAAATTATCCGTTCCGAAGAACTTCCCCAATATGTGGTTGACGCCATTGTTTATACCGAAGACCGTCGTTTTTACAGCCATTTTGGCTTTGACATCATCTCTTTTACCAGAGCTATGATTGCCAATATTTTTGCCGGAAGGTACGCTCAAGGCGGCAGCACCATCACTCAGCAAGTGGCCAAAAACCTCTTTTTGACCTCCGAAAAAAGTGTGCGACGCAAAGCCCAAGAACTCCTCTTGGCCTTTTGGTTGGAATATAAATTCACCAAAGAGCAAATTCTAACTCTCTACCTTAATCGCGTTTACCTCGGCTCAGGCGCCTATGGCATTGAGGCTGCCAGCCAAAAATATTTTCAGAAAACTTCTCGCGACCTCAATATCATGGAAGCAGCCGTTATTGCCGGCATGCTTAAGGCCCCCTCTCGTTACAACCCCATCGCCTCTAAAGAAAGAGCTATGGAGAGAGCTAAAGTGGTACTTGGCATCATGGAGGAAAATAATCTGATTACCGCTGCAGACAAAGAGAGAATCCTAAAGATGCCGTTGGGAAGAGAAAAAAGCGCAAAAGTTGTCGGAGCCGCCTATTTTGCAGACTGGGTTTATAATGAAGTTAATGCCTATGTCGGCGAGCGCAACGATGATATCTATGTCTCAACTACTCTAGACCAGAATCTGCAAGAAAAAGCCTCCGCTGTTTTGCGTGAGACCATTGCCGCCAACGCTCACCGCAACGTGACCCAAGGCGCAATTGTCATCATGGACTACAATGGTGCCGTAAAAGCTATGGTTGGAGGTGCTGACTACAACAAAAGCCAGTTTAACCGTGCGGTTTCTGCCCTCAGACAGCCGGGATCTGCGTTCAAACCTTTTGTATACCTAACCGCTTTGCAAGAAGGTTTTAAGCCTGAAGACACCATTGAAGACCGCCCCATATCCATTAAAGGATGGCAACCGCAAAATGATGACCGTAAATATTACGGAACCGTAACTTTGAAATATGCTTTGGCAAAATCTCTCAACCTTGCCACCATTAATCTGGCTCAACAGCTCTCGGGAGCAGAAATCATCCGCAACGCCCGCAAAATGGGTATCAGTACTCCCATTCAGGATACCCCCTCTTTGCCGCTCGGAACTTTTGAGGTGACGGTTTTAGATCTGACAACCGCTTATGCCTCTATTGCCAACGGTGGATATGCCGTGTGGCCATATGCCATTGAGGAAATCTATAATCGCGACGGATTCCAGCTCTACCAGCGCGAATCCACTGACAAGACCCAAATTCTTGACCCTGTGGCGGTTTTGGAATTAACCCAGATGCTTGAGAAAGTTGTACAGTCCGGCACCGGACACCGTGCTCAAATCAATGGTTTTGCCGCCGGAAAAACCGGCACCAGTCAAGACAACCGCGATGCTTGGTTTGTGGGCTTTACCGATGATTTGGTTGGTGCGGTTTGGCTCGGAAATGATGACAACTCTCCGATGAAAGGCGTTTACGGCTCCGGCCTGCCCGCCCAAATCTGGAAAAAAATTATGCAATAGAAAACTCAAAAATAGTGCTTTTCTAATAAGTTTTATTATATATAATACGAAGAAGTTTTAGGCTTTTTGCCGACGAATCTTGTCGGTGAATCAAATTATAAATTAAAAGAGGAAAAAATGAGACAAAAACCTGTATTGCTGATGATTTTGGACGGCTGGGGATATCGTGAACCGAAAACCCCTGATAATGCCATTGAGATGGGACACACACCAAATTGGCACAGAATGTACGCTGATAACCCGCATTGCTTGATTGAAACTTACGGCCTCTCTGTCGGTTTGCCTGAGGGACAAATGGGTAACTCTGAGGTTGGACACACCAATCTTGGTGCCGGACGCGTGGTTATGCAAGATTTGCCCAAAATCGACCTGGCCGTAAAAGACGGATCTTTGGCTAAAAATCCGGTCTTGGTTAAGATGATTGAAACCCTTAAAACCAATGGTAAAGCCGCTCATGTGATGGGTTTGATGTCGCCGGGAGGCGTACACTCCTCCCAAGACCATATTGTGGCTGTTTGCAAAATCTTGGCTGAAGCGGGTATCAAGGTTTGGGTTCATGCCTTTTTGGATGGGCGCGATACACCGCCGGCCTCTGCTGCCCAATATCTGGCTGATTTTGAAAAAGCCGTGGATGGATTTAACGTTAAAGTTGCCACCATTGAGGGCCGTTTTTATGCCATGGATCGCGACAAACGCTGGGACCGTATTGAGGCTGCTTATAACAACATGGTTTTGGCTGACGGCAAACACTTTGCTTCCAGCGAAGAAGCAATAAAAGCCTCCTACGTTGACAAAGTTACCGATGAATTCGTAATCCCCTGTGTTGTCGGCGACTATAAAGGTATGCAAGACGGTGATGCTATTTTGATGGCAAACTTCCGTGCGGACCGCGCAAGAGAAATCCTCTATGCCTTGGCCGATGCCGAATTCTCCGGCTTTGCCCGCAAAACAATCGTTCATTTCTCTGACCATGTCGGCATGACCGAGTATTCGGTTGACCACAACCGCTTTATGCACACAATGTTTCCACCTGAGGCTCTCACCAACATCTTGGGAGAGGTTGTGGCTGAACATGGTTTGACTCAACTACGTATTGCCGAGACCGAAAAATATGCGCATGTTACCTTCTTCTTTAATGGTGGGGAGGAACGCGAGTTCAAGGGCGAAGAAAGAATCCTGATTGCCAGCCCCAAAGTGGCAACTTATGACCTCAAACCCGAAATGAGCGTTTATGAAGTAACCGAGCAACTGGTTAAAGCTATTGAAGACAAACGCTTTGATATGATTATTTGCAACTTTGCCAACGGTGACATGGTTGGGCACACCGGAATTATGGAAGCAGCCCTCAAGGCTGTGGCCGCCGTTGATGAATGCTTGGGCAAGGTTGAAAAAGCCATCAAAGATGTCGGAGGCGTTATGATTGTGACGGCTGACCACGGGAATGCCGAAAAAATGGTTGATGAAAAAACCGGTCAACCTTACACAGCTCACACGGTTGGCAAAGTGGCCGCTATTTTGGTTAACGATCAAAGTGATGTCAAACGCTTGAAAGATGGTGCTTTGTGTGACATTGCTCCAACCATGTTGGATTTGATGGAAATTAAACAACCTCTTGAGATGACAGGACATTCTTTGTTGGTGAAGTAAAACACTATGGAACTGAAAACTGTCTTTACCTATATCTTTTTTGTTGTCGGAATTTTTCTATGTTCCGTGCAAATGGCAAAGGCAGTTTCAAGCTCCGACTTGGAAAAAATGGAGCAAAAAGTTCAGCAACAAAGTATGGAGCACAAAAAGCTCCAGGCGCAAGCCACGCAAATCAATCTTGAGCTCACCGCCGTTAGCCGAGAGATGGTTAAGGCCGCTAAAAAAATCCAAAATAACGAAGAAAAGCTTTCGCAAATGGAGCGCCAACTCGAAAAGCTCAAGACCGATTTGGCAGAGGCTGAGGCTGGTTTTACGAAAGAAGATGACAACCTCATCAAAACGTTGGCCGCACTTCAAAACCTTGCCCTTAAGCCGACGGAAGCTCTTTTGGTGCAACCTCTAACCCCTGTTGAAATTATACGTAGCGCCATGCTGCTTAGAGAAACAGTTCCGTTTTTAGAGGAAAACGCAGAGAGAATCCGTAAAGAACTTGAAACCATCGCCAAGAAAAAAGATTTGGTTGAAAAACAATTTGCGCAGATTTCAAAGCAAAAGAAAGTTTTAGAACAAGAACATGAGCGAATGAAAGCTTTGGTGCAGAAAAAATCTAAAATGCGCAATATGGTCGAAATCAAAAGCGAAAAAGCCAAAAAAAACGTCGAAAAACTTGCCGCTCAAGCCAACGACCTGCGCGATCTCTTGAACAAGCTTGAAAAACAACGGCTTGAAAAACAGCGCCGGGAAGAAGAAAAACGCCGCTTGGCAGAGAAAAAAGCCGAAGAAGAACGCAAATTGGCAGAAAAGAATCGTGCAGAAACCAAAACTGCCGACTTGATTAAATCTCATCCGCCGGTTATAACTGGTATGAGCACCGGCTTCAGACAGGCAAAAGGGACTTTGCCGATGCCTGCCAGAGGAAAAGTCATCACCGCTTATGGCGAACAGGTGGTTAAGGGTGTTTCTGCCAAAGGAATCACCATTCGCACCAGAAACAGCGCTCAGGTGATTGCTCCTTTTGACGGCTCCGTCATATTCTCAGGCCCGTTCAGAGGGTATGGCAACCTTATTATTATCGAACATGGCGACGGTTATTTATCTTTGCTTGCCGGACTTGAAAGTATGGATGTGGATGTCGGACAAATGCTCTTGGCCGGTGAGCCGGTCGGACAAATGCCGGAAGACGGCGATGCCAAGCTCTATATGGAAATTCGCAAAGATAACCAACCGATTGACCCCTTGGCTTGGATAAAAGTTTAATTCTTTATAAAACAGGAAAAACACTATGGTAAAAAAATTATCTATCATCTTCTTTATTTGTTTTGGGCTTTTGTTGTCTCTTGGCAATCCCGCTGTGGCCAAAAAAGAAGCTAAAATCTCTGAGAATGAAGATACTTATGAGCTTCTAAATCTCTTTGGCGAGGTTATGGAACGCGCCAAAGCCTCTTATGTGGAAGAAGTTGAAGATAAAAAACTTATCGAATCCGCCATTAACGGAATGTTGGTCTCTTTGGATCCTCATTCCAGCTACCTGGATGAAAAAAGTTTCAAATATATGAATGAGCAAACCAAAGGTAAATTCGGGGGGCTTGGAATCGAAGTTACCATGGAACAAGGCGTGGTTAAGGTTGTCTCCCCGATTGATGATACGCCGGCCTCAAGAGCAGGGCTGAAACCAGGGGATTATATCACCAATATTGACGGTGAAAATGTGGTCGGAATGAGCCTTAACGATGCCGTTGATAAAATGCGCGGCAAACCAGGCTCAAAAGTCAAACTCACAATTCGCCGCGTTAATGAAAAACCTTTTGATGTTACCCTTAAACGTGAAGAAATTAAAATTCAATCAGTTAAAAGCGACCTCAAAGATGACGATGTTGCCTATATTCGTATTTCTTCTTTCAGCGAAGATGTTGATAAAAATATTGAAAAAGAAATCAAAAAATTCCAGAAAAAAACCGATGGAAAATTGGTCGGTGTCGTGTTGGATGTTCGCAATAACCCGGGGGGCTTGTTGGAACAGGCCGTGGCTGTTTCCGATTTATTCTTAAACCAAGGAGAAATTGTCTCTACCCGCTCCCGCAATGCCGAAGATACTATCCGCTATTCCGCGCAAGACGGTGATATCATCAACGGACTGCCTATCGTTGTTCTAATCAATGACGGGTCCGCTTCCGCTTCTGAAATTGTAGCCGGCGCTCTGCAAGACCATAAACGTGCCGTTCTGCTCGGTGAAAAGTCTTTTGGAAAAGGATCTGTGCAAACTGTTATTCCTCTTGGGAAATATGGCGCGATGAGATTGACCACCGCTCGTTACTATACCCCGTCCGGACGCTCTATTCAGGCTAAAGGAATTGAACCTGATGTCGAAGTCCATCCGGCAAAAGTTGAAGAAATTGAAAGCGCTTATAACTTCAGCGAAGCCGAATACGGAAATGCCTTAAAAAATGAAAAAGCAGATGAAGAAACTAAAGGTAAAAAGGAAAAATCTCAAGATAATGATTGGCGTGCCGACTACCAGTTGTCACGCGCGGTCGACCTGGTTAAGGCTTTGGCTATTTATAAATCTGCCCAATAGGAGGACTAAGCTTTGGTGCAAAAGGTTACTTCTTATAAAATATTGGCTGCCGTTGCCATAGCTGCCGTGGCGACGCTGGCTATCGTCGGCTATTGGTTTGCTGATGAAAAAAGTGAGCCTGTCTACCTTTCTAAGATAGATAAGCTGATGTTTGATAAGAATAATAAAGCTCCTAAATTTGTTTTAACCCTGCCGGAACCCGGAAAAAAACGACAAAGCGGAGGGACACCCATTATTTCTGCTGCAGCCGACATTGCTTCCATGGAAAAAAACTCACCCATATCTGAACCTATAGATACTCCGGAAACTTTAGAGCAAATTATTGCGAAAATCCCTAACCTTAATCAGCTGAGCGACCAACCGGCAACTCAAGAGCTTAAATATATTAGCCCTGATGAAGAATTGTTCGAAAATGACAATTTTTTTATCTTGCCAAAA
>CALXVW010000067.1 GCA_944392185.1 uncultured Alphaproteobacteria bacterium | reverse complement strand
CCTTATTTAGATGTTTTTTTATCTCGGCAAAACTCTTCTTGAGCTCGGCGGCTACGGCTTGGTTGGTTTCTCTGATGCCGGAAGTCAGGGTGCTCCAGTGTACCAATCTATACATTTGCCAAGCTGTGAGGGCGGCGCAAATTAGAGGTATTGAAAATTGATTCGGTGCATAAACTTGAAAGCAACCAAAGATGAGCAAGAGCAAATTTATCCTTAAAAAATGACTGCCGACTGTTGGCGATGGCAGGCCGGAAGCTATTGCTTTGGCATAGGACGTGTCTTGTTTAATATCGGCAAAGGCCGGCAAAAAGGTTAGCTTTTGAGCAAGTGCAAAAAGAAGTTCACATACAAACAGCATAATGAATATAATTGCCGGTGCGCCCGAACCTTCTGCCACACACCATGCTAATTGTCCGCCAATGAGGAAGCCAAGCAAATCTACTTCACTATCTTTGAGCAAAAGAGCTGACGGAGACCAATTGTAAAATAAAAATGCCAAGGAAGCGGCGAACAAATAAGCATTGTTCACTCCTAAAACAAAAGGAGCAGCGCTAATCAGAGAGAGAATAAAAATTCCTAAACTGCTGCAAAGAACCTCTGAAATAACCAAAACAGGTTCGCCGTTTAACACTCTTAAGCCAACCGCAATAATTGACCATAAAAGAGCGACGATTACTTGATTGGTCCAAAGCGGAAGATTGGAAAATAGTATTGTCTCAATATTAAAGCATATCAGAATAAGATTTGCCAGACAGAAGAAAAACAGCCACCTGAAAATGAGCTTAAGCGGAAAGAATATAAGCACAACAACAGGCAAAGCTGCTAATAACGGTGCTAAAAAAGCAATGGCAGAGCTTGCGGAAATAAAATCATTGTTATGCCAATTGAAAATAATAAAAGCCAAAGAGGAAACTAAGCTTAAACCATATATAATTATTGCAGAAAGAGGCGGTTGAGAGGCGCGGCGACTTAAAATGTTGAACCCTATGAACCCGGCCAAAAGGCAAAACAAACTACCAAACAGCAAAAAAGTATTTTCTAAACTCATCTCTTGCTCCTTTGAGCTAATCTAAACTAAAAGAGAGTATAATCTTCTTAAGCGATTTCTTCAAGCAAGATTAAAAGGTTATGCTAAAGTTTGTTGCGGATCTTTTTTATCAGCTTTTTTAAAAGTTCAAAGCGCGGATCCTCAGAGGTTGTTCCGTGGAACAAAAGAGCTTCCAATCTTTCAAGCAATAAAACACTGCTTGTCTTGGGGAGTTTTTGCAAAAGCGGCGTATAATTTTCAGGAATGGCGTATATTTGTGATAAGATATCGGCGCTTTCTATTTTGACATTATCAAGAGCTGCTAAATTGGTGATTTCATTGAGGCATTTGTCTATAAGGCCTCGCCCTTCTTTGATCTTTCCTAAAGCATAAATACTTTTGCCGGACGGCAAGTCCAATAAAGCGGAGGTAATGCGCGGGGCAAACCAGCGCCAAAAGTTAGCGGCATTATTGCTTTGAAATATTGTTTCTATTTCAGAGCTGTTAAAAAGATCCTGCAGAAGTATTGCTTGTGGGGATAGCTCTTCAAGACTGAAGGTTATATTCGGATGGCGAGAATAGTTAATAATATGATTTTTGTTACGATTTAGCCAACCGTTGAAATAGGCATTAATAATAACTTTGCCCAAAATATCACTTATCAGAGAATTGGGAGCCGTCGAGGTGAGCGAGACAATGAGTGTCGATGTTAGATAACGCGGAGAAAGTAACAAGAGGTCTCTCCGCAGGCGTATGGTGTTTGATGCTATGAAAAGTAAATCCGGTGAGAAGTCCAATTCAAAAGAATAGTTAAAATTATGGCGATGACTTTGAAGTTTTTGCTCACTTTTGATGATGAAATCGGTGGCGCTAAATTCATCTGCTTCTTGCGGCAGACACAGAATTGTAATTTTGTGGCCGGCTTTTTGCAGTTCTGCCGCGAGGTAAAAACTAAGCGCAGAGGTCCCTAAGATGCATATGTTTTTTATATTTGTGGTTTGGGTATTTTCCGGTTTGGCAAAAAACATCAGTTTTCCTTCTTTAGTAAAGCTATAAAAAATCCGTCGGCTCCTTTATATTGCGGCAGCGAGGACGGCAAAATTCTGATCCAGCCTTCAGGCGTTTGCAACTCTGCAAGCTCCGGCGGAAGGGTGGCCGGAACGGTTTTGAATTCCTTTCTGTCTTGCAGAAAAGATGCTATTTGCTCTTCTCCTTCTTTTTTGCAAAGGGAGCAGGTGCAATAAACCAAAATACCGTCTTTTTTTAAGGCTCGTCCGGTCAAATTCAGCAGCTGTTTTTGTAAATTTGCCATTTTTTCAACATCAGCGGCACTTTTGATGTGCACGAGCTCCGGATGACGGCGTAAAGTGCCGGTGGCAGAGCACGGAGCATCCAGCAAAATAATATCAAAAGGGGCGCCATAGAAATCTTGCAAGAAGCGTAGGGCATCTTCACAAATAATGTTATCAGCCTTTAGATTTAAGCGGCTTAAGTTTTCCTCAAACTTTTTTAGGCGAGGGGCAGATATGTCAACGGCCGTAACTTTTGCTCCGGCGGCAAGAAGTTGTGCCGTTTTACCCCCCGGAGCCGCACAAAGATCTAAAACTTTTTTACCTTTAATATCTTTCAAAAGCTTCACCGGCAAAGCCGATGAAAAATCCTGAACCCACCAGAGTCCTTTTGAATATCCCCTTATTTTTGTAACAGAGCCTGAGTTCTTTAGGCGCAGGGTGCCAAGCGGCAAGGCTTGAGCGCCTTTTATTGGGCAAGGCTCTTTTAGCGTAATATCAAGCAGAGGCTCTTCCAAAGCCGCTTTTTCAATGGCAAGCGTTTGTTTTTTGCCATAATCTTTATTTAACAGCCCTCTGAAATCATTGGGAAAAAATATGCCTCGGTCTTGAGCCTTGAATTCTTCTTTACCTGCACATACTTTCCTTAAAACCGCATTAACAAAGCCTGCAACATATTTATCCAGGTGCTTTTTGACAATCTCAACATAACTGTTGATGACGGCGTAGTCCGGTGTGTTGAGATACAGGGCTTCCGTCGTGCCTAAAATGAGCGCATAATATGCCATTTGTGATGATGTCGGTAATTTCTTTTTGATGAAATTTTTGAGAATCTTCTTTACATAAACCAGGTGACGCAGTGAGGTTTGCAAAAGCATATGAGCAAAAGCCATGTCTGTTTTCGAGGCCGAATCGAGGCGCATTTTTACATCTTGAGCAAAAGTCCTCTTTTCTAAGATCTCTTGCAGTATGATTGTTGTTTGCAAACGTATATCCGACATCGGATTTTGTCTCCTCGAACTTCCTTAAATCTGCCTTATTTTATTTAATCTGACGATAATTACAAGAGAGAAAAAATAGACTCTTGTCAAATTGCTTAAACTACGTTACTTTTGAGGGAACGTTTGTTAAATGACACTCTGAAGAGATTGATAATGAAAAAATATACTGTCTTGGTGTTTGTTTTATTACTTTCGGGTTGTGCGTGGATGAACCCTTTTAATTGGTGGAATGAGCCTGAAGTAAAAGAAGAAGTAAAAACGACTTTTGAACCTAATAAGTTTTTGTGGCAGGCGGCTAAAGATAAAGTCGCTTTTATGAAAGATGTATCAGAAAACAAAGAATCGGGAACCATTACAACCGGGTGGACTTTGGTCGAGGGTGTGGCCGGGGTTGAATATCAGCTCGAAATTAAGGTCTTGAGTGAAAAATTGCGCAGCGATTGTTTGGTTGCCAAAGTCAATAAACGATTGTGGAACGGACAAGCTTGGGTGGATGAGCCTGATAATTTGGAACTTAACCGAAAGGTGGAAGATGCAATTTTGAAACAGGCACGAATTTTATATCGAAACAGTTTGAACTTAAAGTAAATTTTCTGGGATAATA
>CALXVW010000066.1 GCA_944392185.1 uncultured Alphaproteobacteria bacterium | reverse complement strand
TCACACTGCGGCTTGCCCAAAGCTTTTACGCCGGCGGCCACATTCTTTGCCAATTCAGTTCCATCTGCCAGTAAACCGTTCATTTTCCAGTTGCCGGCAATCAGTTTTTTACGTGCCATAACCTTATTCCTTTGTCTTTTTCAAAAATTTCTCTATCAATCTCACTAACACACTCAAAAAAACTTTTCAACATCAATATTTATGAGTTGTATAAATTATTAATATTGATATATAATCGCGCAAGATATTTTAATGTAGATGTTTAAGGATAGGCTAATAATGATTACTAAAATCAGAAAATTTCAGGACTCTTGGCTGGTTAAGGGAATTTTGGCCCTGACCGCTCTCAGCTTTATGTCTTTGTTCGGAATCTCCGGATATATCGGACACGGAAAAAATAACCGCGCCATTGTCCGTGTTGATGATGTGGAAATTATGCAAGATGATATCAACAACCAACTAAACGAGCAAATCCAAACAACCAGAAACCTCTTTGGTGATGATATGGAGATCTCTGATACCATGCGTACGGCAATGCTCTATGAAATTGTCCAGAAAAATCTGGTTAACGCCATCTTGCAAAAAACCGCTCAAGACAATAATGTTTCTATCAGCGATGAGCTGGTTCGCAAAATCATCTATTCTCAGCCCGAATTTATGGATGCCTCCGGACAATTCAGCCTTGAAAAAATGCGCCGTATGCTTAGCCTTACCGGTTGGAGTGAGCAAAAATACATTGAAACTCTCCGCAGAGATGTTATCAAACAGCACCTCGTGCAGTCTCCGGTTGAAGGCATCACCCTGCCCAAAGCTATCAACCCATATCTTTCGGAACTCGACGGACAGCGCAAAGTTTTCCAATTTGCGGTTATCGACCCTGCCAAGCTCAAAGTTGACCGCAAAATCTCCGCAGAAGAAATAGAGCAATATTATCAAGATTTTGCGCCCCAGTTTGAGGAGCCGGAAAATCGCGATGTCTCTTTTATTGAGCTCTCGGTTGACCAATTGGCACAAAATATTGTTCCTGATGATTTAGAAATTCAAGAATATTATCAAAACAACATTTCCGAATTTGTCATCCCCGAAAAACGCCATGTTTTGCAAATGGTTTTTGATGACCAGGCCACTGCCGACAAAGCTGAAGCTGCTCTTAATGCCGGCGGCGATTTCTTCAAAGTTGCCCAAGATATTGCCAAACAAGACCGGGCTACCACCGATTTGGGTGAGGTTTCTCAAGATATGCTGATTGCCGATATGAGCGAGGCTGTCTTTGACTTGAAAAAAGGCGACTATACCCTGCCGGTTAAGTCCGATATGGGTTGGCATATCATGAAAGTTACTTCAATTACACCCAAGAAAGAAACTTCTTTGGCCTCAGCTAAAGGCAAAATTATTGAAAACATTCGCAAAGAGCAAGCCTATGAGCAAGCCAGCGACGTAATAAGCGAAATTGAGGATAAACTCGGTGCCGGCGCCGGATTGGAAGATATTGCTTCTCAATATAATGTCAAAATCAACACAGCCAAAGGCTTGAAAGATGATGGCTCGGTCAAATCCGTTGTGGCAGCCTTCAAAGCCTTGGTTATTAGCGATGACTTTGTTGACACGGCATTCTCTTATAACCCCGGTGAAATCAGCCAGGTTATGGAAAATGACACCGGCTTTGCCATTTTGCGGGTTGATAATATCCATGATGCCAGACAAAAAGAGTTGGCCGATGTCAAAGGCGAGATTGAAAAGCTTTGGGCTGATAACGAGAAAAACGCCATCGCCCAGGAGATTTTGGCCGATGTCAGCCACGATCTGGAAAACGGCGACAAATTTGCCGATGTGGCCAAACGTTTCAACCTTGACCTCAAAACAACCTCTCCGCTCAAACGCGGTGAGAGTTTTGCAGGGCTGACCCCATCGCAACTCATTGAGGTTTACCAAGAAAAAGAAGGAACGCCAAAAGTCTTTAACGAAGATGAGCGTGTCATCATTGTGGTGCCGAGCAAGGTTGTTCGCAGCAAAGCCAGGGTCTCCCCAGAGAAAATGGATGCCCTGCGTGCCTCTGCCCAAGCTGCTCTCAGCCAGGAGATGGCCAATGAGCTGATTGATGCCTACGGCTCGGAATACAAAATTAGAGTCAAATATAAATATCTTGGCTTTAATGACTTGTAATAACTAATAAACTTCACGAAAACACCCCGCTTTGTTACAAAGCGGGGTGTTGTTGTATCCTTATCTATCTGCCTTATTCGATGCAGCAGTCTACGGCTTTGCGGACAAAGGCTTTCATCTTAGCCAGGGCGCCGACCGGCTTTTCTTCCTTTACAACCGGAGCGCTCTCTTGCTCTAATCTTGAAGATATCTTCTTGATATCATCCATCTTGTCTTCTACCCATTTGACATCTTCAACATTGAGCATATTCATGTTTAAACCCCAAAACAGGCAATATAACTCATAGGCTTGGTTAAACAGCTTATAAGCCTCCTCTTGGTGGCCAAGGCTCTGCTGCTTGGTGCCAACCTCCATCAGGCGCATGGATGATGCCAAAAGGTGTTTTGAAATACACCAAACCTCACCCTCATATTGGGGAATAACTTTTTGCATGAGGGTCTTGCGCAGCTCCCTCACCTCTTCTATCAAATCATAGTAAGATGTTTTGCCGGTTTTGGCGCCTGAGAACACCAAGTGCTCCTCTATGCTGATTAAGTTCATGATCGCAATGGTCAAATCCTGATCTGAGGACAAATCCTTGGGGTTGACCTTTTTGGTGGCGTCTATGCGCTCAACAAACTCTTTTACGTCTTTTGCTTTTTTCATCTTCTATTCTCCCGAAAATTCATACAACCCGGCGGCATCAAGCATATTTGCTACCGCTACTTCTCCGCCAAGAGGATAATAGTTAAACCAAACACTCAACAGAGCCAATGCGGCAACCGGCAGTACGACTTTCTCAAACGGAAAATGCGCGTGGCCGCCGTTTCTGGCTTTCATCCACTGGTAAAACTTTGATACATAAATAAATGTCAGCGCACCCAAAATGGTGGAAAACAACAAAGGATCAAGGTAGAAAACATACCAGATTACTTTGGGGCTATAGGGAATTTCTGAAATATACATAAAGCCAATTGAACCAACCGAAATGGCCATCAGCCAGAAATCTCGGCCCCAGAAGTTCCAATTCTTTTTCTCAAACCACAAGATCAGCCAATAGCCCAACAACGCCAACAAGGCACCGGCCCAAACACCGACAACGCAGTCATCAACACCATAGTGGCGGGCAATTTCCAAAGAGGCACCGACTGCAACCGTGCAAACCGCGCAGGCCGGGTTGGCCAAAGCCTTACTTGTTAGCACCAATAAAATTGCCAAACTAAAAACAACAGACATTTATTTTCCTTTCTTTATCTCAAAATCTATATGTAGAATAAAACATATGTATAAAAGTTGTCAACTATTATTCCTCAAATATTTTACTTATTTAATGATTATTACTGCCAAAAAGCAACTTATTTTTATTGCTTATTTACAGCATTACTATTATCTTTATTCTCATGAAAAAACTTATTGAAAAAGCAAAAAACACACATTCTCTCTCAAGAGATGAGCTTGTCTCCCTTCTTACCGATGAGACCTGCTCTGATGAGCTGTTTGCCGCGGCTGATGACGTGCGCCGTCAATATGTCGGTGATGAAATCCACTTGCGCGCCTTAATTGAGTTTTCTAATTTTTGCAAAAACAACTGCTGTTATTGTGGTTTGCGGCGCGATAACAAAAATATTGAACGCTACCGGATTGATGAAGATACCATTTTCCTCTTGGCAGAGCACGCCGTGCGCAACATGGGGCTCAAGACTATCGTATTGCAATCGGGCGAGGATATGTTTTTCACCCAAGAAAAACTTTGCAATATCATCCGCAAGATAAAAACTTTAGATGTGGCGCTGACATTAAGCATCGGTGAGAAAACTTTGGAGGATTACCAAGCCTATAAAGCCGCCGGGGCGGACCGTTTTCTGCTTAGAATCGAGACAACGGACAAAGACCTATATTTGCGCCATGATCCCGGCATGAGTTTTGAAAACCGGGTTCAGTGCATTAAAAATCTGGGGCTTGCTGGGCTAGAAATCGGGTCCGGTGTTTTGGTCGGCCTGCCTGGGCAAAAAATTGAAAGCTATGCTGATGACATCTTGTTTTTCAAAGCTGTCAATACCGATATGATCGGTATCGGCCCATTTATCCCCCACCCTGACACGCCACTCAAAGATGCCGCCGGCGGAACTCTGGAAACAGCCCTTAAGGTCATGGCTCTTACGCGCTTATTACTACCCGACATCAACATCCCGGCCACAACCGCCATGGAGACGCTTGCACCCAACGGGCAGACAAAAGCTTTGCAGGCCGGGGCTAATGTTATTATGCCAAATGTTACCCTCACCCAATATCGCAAGCACTATGAGCTTTACCCCGGAAAGTCTTCCACCAACTATACCCCTGATGAGAGCCTGAGCCAAGTGCGCGAAAAAATTGCCTCTATCGGTCGCACAGTTTCTCAAGGCAAAGGCTTCCATATCCGCAAGCCTCTTGTCTAAAAAAAGCCCTGCTCTTTGTAAGCAGGGCTTTTGTTGACTTATCTTAGAGCTTTATCAGCTCCTCTACTTTTTCCTTGAACTTTTCCAAAACATCGGATTTTGGCGTATATTTCTCCTCAAAAGGTAGAATACTCTGCCAGCCCAGCTCATCAAAAACTTGCTGAATCTGGTTGACCACGCCCGGGCGCCAGCCATAAGAGCCAAACGCCAAAGCCGTCTTGTTTTTAGGTGCCAAGCCTTTCATATAAGTCACAAAGCCCGCTACTCTCGGAAACAGCTGATTATTTAAGGTTGGGTTGCCTATCAAAACATATTTGGCATCCAAGAAATCAGGCATAATGTCTGACACGTTTTTAACCGACAAACAGTGCTTAGTTACCGGAATTCCCGCCGCCTGGAAAACGCCCATGGCAACATCCGCCAGGGCAGCCGTGGCTCCCCACATGGTGTCATATACAATAACCGCTTTACCCTCATTGCTGCCAGAAGCCCATTTGCCATAGTTGCCGATAATGGCATTAACCTCTTCTGCGCCGGACCAAATCAGCCCGTGTGAAGGCGCGATCATCTCAATATCCAGCCCCAAATCTCCCGCTGTCTTTAATGCCTTTTCAGCCTGCGCACCAAACGGGAACAAAATGTTGGCATAGTAGCTCTTGGCATGTTCCATAACCACATCAAACTTGGCTTCTTTTACAAAAAGAGCATCTGTGCAATAGTGCTGGCCAAAGCCATCATTGGAGAGAAGCAATTTATCTTCTTTAACATAAGTCATCATTGAATCCGGCCAGTGCAGCATCGGCGTGGTCATGAAAGCTAAAGTTCTGCCGCCGATTGACAAAGTATCGCCGCTCTTGACGAGTTCATACTGCCAACCGGTGGTGTCAAAATGCGCCTCTAAAGCCTGTTTGCCCGCCGTGTTGGTTACAATTTTGGCCTGAGGAGCCAACTTCATAATCTCAGGAATATTTCCCGAATGATCCATCTCTACATGGTTGACCACAACATAACTTATCTTAGAGAAATCAACCACGCTCTTAATACGCGATAGATTTTCTTCGCTCATATAATGTTTGACGCCGTCTACCAATGTAATCTTTTCATCCATCAACAGATATGCGTTATAAGTTGAGCCTTGCGGGGTGGCATAGCCGTGAAACTCTTTTAAGTTCCAATCTTTGGCGCCGACCCAGTAAACACCTTTTTTGACTTCTAGAGCTTTCATTGTTTTTTCCTCTTTTGATATTAAGTATTGATACATACATAATATCGAAAATCTTTCTTGACAACCTTATTTTTATTTATTAACAATAATGATAATCATTATTAGTAAGAGGCGTGCATGCGTAGTTCAAAACAAAGAGAGCTTATCTTGAAAACCTTGGCGGAAAACCCTGTTCACCCTACCGCCGAGCAGCTCTATGTTTTGGTCAAAGCAAAAGCTCCCGCTATCAGCCTCGCTACCGTTTATCGGAACCTCAATTTATTGGCGGAAAATGGTGTTATCAAAAAAATATCAGCCCTCGACGGTATGGCTCATTTTGATCACCATACTCACAACCACTACCATTTTATTTGCCAAAAATGCAATAAGGTATATGATGTGCCTTATGATATCGCTCCGCGTTTGGCTGAAGATGTATTGGCCAAATGCGGTATGATAGTTGAATCTTGCGATATTGCCTTGCGCGGTATCTGCAATAAATGTAAAACCAACCACTAATCTTTATCAAGGAGTCTTAAAACATGGAACTCAAAGGATCTAAAACCGAGAAAAATTTGATGGACGCTTTTGCCGGAGAATCTCAAGCTCGCAACAAATACACTTACTATGCTTCTAAAGCTAAAAAAGAAGGCTACAACATTATTGCCGATAAATTTGAGCAAACAGCAAACAATGAAAAAGAGCATGCCAAAATTTGGTTCAAACTTCTCCATGGTGGTGAAGTTCCATCCACAATGGACAACCTCAAAGACGCCGCTGCCGGTGAAAACTATGAGTGGACAGATATGTACGCCCGTATGGCCAAAGAAGCCAAAGAAGAAGGTTTCACAAAGATTGCTGCCCTGTTTGAGCTGGTTGGCAAAATTGAGAAAGGTCACGAGGAAAGATATCGTGCTCTCTTAGATTCTCTTTGCGAAGGAGCCATTTTTGAGCGCCCGACAAAAGTTATTTGGGAATGTGCCAACTGCGGACATCGCGTTGAATCTCCCAAAGCTCCTGAGAAATGCCCGGTTTGTGACCATCCGCAAGCTT
>CALXVW010000065.1 GCA_944392185.1 uncultured Alphaproteobacteria bacterium | reverse complement strand
GCTATGGCAATTTCGCCCTCTCTGGATAAGAGTTCGACAGATCCCATCTCCTTAAGATACATTCTGACCGGATCATCGCTGCGGCCGAGTTCTTTTTCATCAAAATTGCCGCTTTCGTCATCTTCTTCGTCATAATCTTCCACTTCAATAGCCTCATCCTCAAATCTGTCGACATCATACTCGGCGATAATACTAATACCCATATCTGAGATATTAGTCATGATATCCTCAATATTTTCGGAAGATTCTCTTTCCGGAGGCAGAGCTTTGTTAAGCTCCTCCACGGTAATATATCCGCGGACCTTTCCTTTTTCGATTAACCGTTTAACCGCACTTCCCAAAGAATCAATCAAGGGCGCATCTGCAGTCTGCCCCTCATACAGATCTGAACTTTCGATATCTGACATTAACGTTCCTTATTACAAAACCGGTTTTTGTATAAACTTCGAGCTAGAGCATTTTGTAATAATTTTTGAATCAAATGTCAAGAGTTTCCGGATAATTTTTCGCAAAAATTCTGCCGATTCGCTCCAAAATGGGCAAATATCAATCTATCACTTGCAGAGCAAGTAAAGCATCGCGCTCTTTTTTTAAGCTTTCATATCGGTTATAAGCCTCAGAAAAAGACGAGTCGCTCTCCATTTGGCACACACATTCCCTAATATCGTTTTCAAGCTGTTTTAACTGCACTTCCAAAATTCTTTCATCCAGATTTTGGCGCATTTTTATCACATCAGGGCATTGTTTTTTAAGCATTTTCAGCTCAATGTTTCTTTGCAAGACATCGGCAAATCCTTTATCTTTCAGAGACTGCAACAAGTCCTCGGTATTTTCAAATTCAGCACCGTCATGCACCATCTCGCACAAGCCCTCAAACAACGCCTTAAGTTTTGATGACTTTATCTCAAAATTGAGCAATTTTTCCTCATATTCCTCAATCAACTGAGGATAAGCAATCAAGGCCGAAACGACAAACTCCGCCACCAAATCATCCAAATTAGTCCTAACACTTGAGGCCAAAGAGATTGTCGTTTTTTCAGGTTTGCCGAAATGATTGTTTTTATCTTGTTGGCGCCAAGCCCCTCTTCCGATTTCATGATAAATTTTACTTTTCATATCTTGGGCATAATAACTGCGCACGGTTTCATCGGTAATTTTAGCCACTTCTTCTCTGATATTTTTCTCAAGCAAAGCTTTTTGCTCTGGTGTATTAAGCGGCTGTCCGTCAACATTTTTTTTCCATAACAAGTCTTTAAGCGGCATTGTATCATTAACCACCTTAAGAAATTCTTCTTGTCCGTGAGCTTTGAGAAATTCATCAGGATCTTGCTTGTCAGGCAGAAAAGCATATTTCAGAGAATATCCCGGTTTTAAAATCGGCAAAACTCTGTCCACCGAACGGATGGCAGCTCTCACTCCGGCGCTATCGCCGTCAAAGCAACAGATTGGCTCTTGTACCACTTTCCAAGCTTCTGCAATCTGATCCTCGGTCAAAGCTGTCCCGAGTGGCGCCACGGCATAAGAAATACCATACTTATCCAAGGCAATGACATCCATATATCCTTCGCAGATAATAAGGTTTTTAGCCTCATAACCGGCATCACGAGCGTTATTGAGATTATAGAGAATACGGCGTTTATTAAAGACCGGTGTTTCCGGCGAGTTCAGATATTTGGGCTGGCTTCCGTCCATCACACGGCCGCCAAAAGCAATAACCTTACCACGTTTATCAATAATGGGAATCATGACTCTGTTGCGGAAAAAGTCATGAGATCTACGCCCTTCGGGAATAGTCAAAAGCCCGAGTTCGGCCATCTCCTGCTCGCTAATACCTTTGGATGAGAGCTGAGCCTTAAGTCCGTTGTTGTTAGGCGCAAACCCGAGACGAAATTTGGCAATAATCGCATCATCAAACCCGCGGCCATAAAGGTAGTTTAAGGCCTTCTGCCCACCGGTCAGGCGCAAATTTTTCTCAAAAAATTTGCATGCCATCTCCATAATATCATAAGCAGAATTGCGCTTTTCAACCTGCTCTTTGCTTTCATGCGAAAGCTTTGGCAGCGCCATTCCCACCTTGTGGCCCAATTTTTCAATGGCATCCATAAAGGTAAGACCATTGGCGTCCATCTCAAATTTAATGATATCGCCATGCGCGCCACAGCCAAAACAATGGTAGAAACCTTTGGCCTCATTAACGGTAAACGAAGGTGTTTTTTCATTATGAAAAGGACACAAACCGGTATACTCACGCCCTTTACGCGTGAGTTTAACTTTTTGCCCCACCACATCGGCAATAGAAATCTTTGCCCGCAGCTCGTCACAAAATTTCTGTAGTTCGGTTGTGGCCATTTTCCACCGTCATCAAACTTTAAGAGAGCAAACCTTTAATAATGCCGTTGGCCTTGCCCATATCCAATTGTCCTGCATACTTAGACTTCAAAGCCCCCATAACTTTGCCCATATCTTTCATGGAAGCAGCACCTGTTTCGGCAATGATGGCTTTGATAGCGGCAGTAGCTTCTTCTTCGCTCATCTGTTTGGGCAAGAAACGCTCAATAACGGCAATTTCGGCTTTTTCTTTATCAGCCAATTCCGGACGATTACCGTCCAAATACATTTTAATGGAATCATGGCGTTGTTTAATCATGGATTGCATCATCGCCATCAATTCGGCATCGGTGGCTTCTTTGGCACCTTTGCCTCTGGCCTCGACATCTTTTTCTTTTTGGCCGGCAATAATCAAACGCACGGCGCTGGTGGTGGCCGCATCATGAGCCAACATAGATTCTTTCAAAGCTTTTTGTAATTCTTCGCGCAACATTTATATTCTCCTTTAGCTTTTTACATAGATTGGCATTCACTTTACACGTCTATCTCAAAAAAATCAATTGCCTTTCTGCACATCCTGCACTATTTTAAAACCAGCCAAGGAGGATATAA
>CALXVW010000064.1 GCA_944392185.1 uncultured Alphaproteobacteria bacterium | reverse complement strand
GTCATCAACATATTGTTTGATGTTTTCAAGCTTTTTATCTGCAGAAAACTCCGGGGCATTTTCGTTGGTTTTCTTAATTTGCACAATCTCACTTAGCTTGGTGTTTAGGCGCTCTTTCCAGGTCTTATCAAAATCTGTTTTCTGTTGATTCAAAAGATTGGCATAAATCACATCAAACTCTTTGACCAATTCCAATTCCGAGGAGATGCCCTCTTTAGCAAAAGGCACAAATTTCTGTACTTCTTTTGCCATTTGCGGATTATCTGCGGCAATATTGCTCAGGACCTCTACTTCATATTCAAAATTTCCACCGCGCTCGGCACTGTCTTTCACCAGCAACACTCCGGTTAAAACCAAGGCGCTGTCATCGGTCACGGCAGTTAATTTATCAAGCTTTTGTTCAGCCTTATCCATTCTGGTGACAACGCCCAAAACGGTTGCCACATCGGCCTTGGAATCAATAATATTCAGATTCATTTTCTTAATTTCTCTGATTCTTGCCTCCAGCCCGGACAAATCAGGCTCTTTGAATTGCGCCCTTGTAGCTGCCAACTGCTGTTGCAAAGATTGCATTTGCATGGTCAGAGCATCAATTTGCTGCTGATAGACATCCACTTTTGGCTGGCGGGAAAACAAGCCCTTGGCCTCATCAATCAAAGCCGGATTCTTCCACACTCCATAAGCTGCTGCCGCCAAGATAAAGAGCACCAACAATTTAACCAGAGCCTTTTTAAAACTTCCGTGTTTTATTACTTTTTCTTCTTCAATCGGTGTTTCAGCTTGTTTTTTTACCATTTTGCCTATTCCCTCATACAGTAAATTCTTGGCTTTTATATTTTCCTAGTGTATATAATATAAAAAAAACTGCAATAAATACTTGCCTTTAATAAACATAAGGCCAAAGGGAACTTTTAGATGATAGTTTTAGGAATAGAGAGCAGCTGCGATGAAACGGCCGCCGCCATTGTTAATGACCAGCGCCAGATATTGGGCGAATGTGTTTTAACCCAACTGGAACATAAAGTCTATGGCGGGGTTGTACCAGAGATTGCCGCTCGCTGCCACCTTGAACATATAGATGAGATTTTGGAAGAAGCATTCAAACGCGCCAACCTCAAACCTCAAGATATAGACGCCATAGCTGCCTCCTCTGGCCCCGGGCTCATCGGCGGCGTGGTAGTTGGGGTTATGGCAGGCAAAGCCTTGGCTTTGGCCTTAAACAAACCGTTTATTGCCATTAACCACTTGGAAGGACACGCTTTAGCCGCCCGCCTAACCTCTGATGTCCAATATCCCTATTTATTACTGCTGGTCTCCGGCGGACACTGCCAAATACTGATTGTTAAAGGCGTCGGAGAATTTGAACGCTTAGGCACCACCATAGATGATGCGGCCGGCGAAGCTTTTGACAAAGTCGCCAAGATGCTCTCTTTGGGCTACCCCGGCGGCCCGATGATAGAAAAAATGGCAGCTTTAGGAGATGAAAACCGCTTTGTACTGCCAAGACCTTTGCAAAATTCACACGATTGCAATTTGTCTTTCTCCGGCCTAAAAACGGCTGTGCGCAAGATTATAGAATCTTATGCCCCTGATGACAACATTGAGCATGCCATTTTGCGCAAACAAGACACCGCCGATATTTGCGCTTCTTTCCAAAAAGCGGCCACCGAGAGTTTGGTTTATAAGCTGCAAAAAGCCATTGTTATTTTCAAAACAAAATATCCGCAAGGCCAAGATTTGGTTGTCTCTGGCGGTGTTGCGGCCAATACTTATTTGCGGAACCGCCTGCAACAGCTGGCAGATACGGAAGGGCTGACCTTTTCCGCACCGCCGATTCGCTTTTGTACCGACAACGGCGTTATGATTGCCTGGGCCGGCATGGAGAGAGCCTTAAAAGGGATGTATAACGGACTTGATTTCAAACCCCGCCCCAGATGGCCCTTAGATGCTGATGCTCCAAAAGCAGCCGGTGCCGGAGGAGTAAAAGCATGAGACCCCTAAAAGAAATCTGCGAAATTTTAGACGTTTTTAAAGCTCAAGACGCTAACCCCAAAAGTGAGCTCAATTATCACAATGCCTATACTCTTCTGGTTGCCATTGTCTTATCAGCCCAAAGCACAGATAAGGGTGTTAACAAGGCAACCGAGCAGCTGTTTAAAATTGCCGATACCCCTCAAAAAATGCTCAATTTAGGTATAGATGAGCTAAAAAAACACATTAAAACAATTGGTTTATACAACAACAAGGCCAAAAACATCATGGCTTTAAGCCAAAAATTGGTTGATGAGGCCAATGGAGAAGTTCCTCAAGACAGAGATTTTTTGGAATCCCTGCCCGGCGTCGGCCGCAAGACTGCAAATGTCTTGCTCAATGTTTGGTGGGGTGAATCAACCGTGGCGGTAGATACTCATGTTTTAAGACTGGCAAAAAGATTGGACTTAAGTGACGGCAATACACCGCTAACGGTTGAATCAGACTTAAACAAACTGCCCGATGAATACAAACGCCACCTCAACCATTGGCTGGTATTGTTTGGCAGATATATTTGCAAAGCTCAGAAACCGGATTGCAAAAATTGTCCGATAACCAAGTTTTGCCACAGTACCGATAAAAAGATTTAAATATACTTGATGGCAACAAATCCGCCAATCAGCAGGACCAAGAACAGAACAGAAAGAATGCCGAGATTTTTCTCAATAAACTCTTTCATCGGCTCGCCGTATTTTTTAAGTAGCCACGCCACCAGATAAAATCGCATACCCCTGGCAATCACCGAAGCAATGGTAAAAGTGATTAAATCCAAGTGGACAACACCACTGGCAATGGTAATGACCTTGTAAGGAAACGGGGTAATACCGGCACCAAAAACAATCCAAGCGCCCCACTCGTGGTAGTAATCTTTAAAGACATCAAACTGCTGCATATAGCCATAAAAATTTAAAATCGGCTTAGCTATCAAATCGAAGAAAAATATGCCGATACTATAGCCGAAACACCCTCCCACAACACTGGCTACGGTTGCCACACCGGCGATTCTCCAAGCCTTCTGCGGCATAGCCAACACCATAGGGATGATCATAATATCAGGAGGAATTGGAAAAAACGAGCTTTCAGCAAACGCAACAATCGCCAGAAACACCAGAGCGTTTGGGCGCGAGGCCAAATCAAGCATCCAATCATAAGTTGCTCTCACCAAACGATGAAAAGATTGTCTAAGATAGCTAATTCCCATAACTTATTCCGCTAAAAAATTTACACTTATCTGTAAAGATATAAGGATTATTTAGTTTGCGCAACAAAATTTTTGTTTTACTCATCATCAAGAATGATGACAATGCCCGCAATGACAGTGATGTCCATGAGAATTTTGCTGTTTTAAGGCTGCCTCATAAGTATTTTCCAAAAGCATAGCCACCGTCATCGGCCCAACTCCACCGGGAACAGGGGTAATGAAAGACGCCTTTTCTTTTGCATCTTCAAAATCGACATCACCGCAGAGTTTTCCTTCCACGCGGTTGATACCCACATCTATTACCACCGCACCTTCTTTGAGCCAATCTTTTTTAACCAAATTAGGACAACCACAGGCGGCCACCACGATATCTGCTTGCCGAACAATGCTTGGCAAATCAACGGTTTTTGAGTGGGTAACGCTCACTGTGCAATCATGGTTGAGCAACACCATGGCGGTAGGACGCCCGACAATATTAGAGCGGCCGATAATAACGGCATGTTTTCCGCACAAATCAATACCTGTACTCTGTAATAATTTTAAGATTCCTTTTGGGGTGGCAGAAACCACCGTCTCAGGCTCTTTGCAAGCCAACAATCCGGCATTATAAGGATTAAATCCGTCGACATCTTTTTCCGGCCGAATAGCCGATAAGATTTTTAAAGGATTAATATGCTCCGGCAACGGTAGCTGAACGATTATTCCGCTGACATGAGGGTTCTCGTTTAGTTCCTCAATAGTTGCCAAAAGAGCGTTTTCACCAATGCCCTCATTCATTTCTAACACTTCACAGCCGATTCCAACCTCTGCGGCAGCCTTTTGCTTATTGCGCACATAGATTCGGCTGGCTTCATTATCACCAACCAAAACAACCGCCAAAACCGGCATAAGCTCACCCGGCAGCTGTTCAACTTTTTTAGCCAAATCAGCTCTGATTTCCGAAGCTATTTTTTTCCCATCAATTATTTGCGCAGTCATTTAATTTATCTCCTCTGCCAAACAGCGTATTTGTTCTTCATCTGCTTGCACCAAAACTTTTTTATATCTATCAAGCTCTCCGCAGATAATTTGCAAATCAGACTTTGAAACTTTCAACTTAGCAGCCAAAAATCTGATTAATTCCTGGTTAGCTTTTCCTTTTTCAGGAACACTGATAACACTAATTTTGAGCCATTCATCACCGTTTGGGTCAACAAAAATACCGTTAATTTTACAACAAGAAGAGTTAGGGGTTAGCCTAACTCTTAAAATCATACCTTTTTGAGTTTTTTCAAAAACCAAAGTGCTTACACCAACAACAAACTCAGGCGCAAGATCAAACGGCTGACAAAGATCAGAGCCAACAGCAAGATAAACGGAGAGAAATCAAAGCCGGCAATAGCAGGGATTTTCTCACCGATTTTTTTATAAACCGGTACGGTCAATTTATCCAAAACCTCAACGGTTTTTTGGGCATACTTATTGGAGGGCTCCAAAATCTTGAAATGAATCAACCAATACAAGACGACTTGAACGACCACAATTTTGAAATAAACATCTACAATCAGGCCGATAACATACAAAAACGGTTCAAAAATTGCACCCATTCAAATTCTCCTAAAATTTCATACTAATGTTTTTGATAATCCAGACACCTTCTGCTGTCAACAATAAATTAGCCAGGTCTAGTATGAGTATTCTCTTTCCAACCGATTAAACCGACGAAGATCAAAGCTCCTAGCGCGTCTAACCATTTGCCTTTTTGCATCCAAATCCTGCTGTTCAGCAGATTTACCCATTCTGAGCCCGATAATAAAGTTTCTCCGATTGTTTTGCAAAATCTCTTTCTTTCTAAACACGTCTTCTCTTGAATAAGTAACCGGCCGATAAGAGGTCATCACCCCTTCTATAGCGCTGTCAAATTCATTGCCGATTTCCTGATTTCGGATATACTGCTCTCCGGCAGAGGCGAGAGCTATGCCGCCTACAACTCTTGTGGCAGTTTGTGCCAACTCTTTTTCGGCCCGCTCCTGCTCATCAGACTTGCTCTTGGTTGCCTGAGTTCTATCTCTCAGCCGACGCAATTCGGAGAGTTTAAAATGCAGAAAGCTGAGTTTATTTTGAGCCATTTCCTTATAATAGCCGGTCCCGTTGCGCTCAGCTGTTGCATAAAGAGAAATAATCAATTTGAGCTCTGTTTCTCTGTCATCCAAGAACCCGATAAAGGAGTTTCGGGCCTTAATCTCGTCTTCAGTCGTCCCGTTAGTGTTGATATCGCTCTCAATTTTCCGTTGAGCCTCGACCCAATCATAATATTCAGCTTTAGGATCTTCTGAAGAATACAGATGTTGCAAGGATTCGGCCAAGACATAGCTCAAATCGGAGACCGGCACTTCTTTTCCGTCAAAAGTAGGTGTTTTCATCGGTACGCCGTTTGTTTGATTATCAAGAACCTGCAAAGACATTTTTTTGATAAACGGTTTCTGTTGACGGCGCATTTCAGCAACCATAGCCTCGGCTCTGGCCTTTTGCTCCAAAGGAACATTTGAAGAGGTTTGCATACCCTGGTTGCGTGATTTTTCATATTCGTTCTGAGATTTTTCCATTCTCTCAAAACTATTCAGCTCCACCCCAATCAGCGGCTCAAAATAAGCCTCATACTCATCTCTTGTCGGCATTTTTGCCTCCCTATTTTTTACTTAAACTTTCTCAAAAATAATTTTGCCTTCCTCAAGCCAAACGATTCTATCAATCACCCACTGGCCGATTTGCTCAATTTTTTCAAGTTCCAAACCCATAGCTCTTCCGACCCGGCCGATAAGCAAAGTTTCTCTATCCGAGAGATCGCCGTCAGAATTTGCCAACATACACATTTCTTTAATAAGCTCCATGGCCACGCGGCGACTTTTAATCTTCTTGGCTTCCTCAACGACTGTATCGTCATTGGCGGCCAAGCGAATTTCCTCCGCCCGAGATTGAGGAACTCCGAAAGCTTTTCCCAGCTCAATAATAAAAGCTCTCTCTCCCTCGTCGACATTGCCGTCGGTTTTGGCCAAACGAGCCAAAACTTTCAAAAAAGTAACGCGGTCATCTTCGCTCATTTCAGACAAATAGCTCATATCGTTCTCCATATTTAAACCAGACATTGACGGTCCTTTCATAAAAATAACAACTCTGGCTATATCTTAACAAATTTTCAGAAAAAAACAATCAAAAAGGAAAATCTCAAAATAAATAAAAATTGTTGAAATTAGAGAAGGGATAACGTATGCTGAAAGTTAAACAAATACGTAATGAGAAAAAATTGAAACAATACTACATAAAAACTTTCGGCTGCCAAATGAATGTCTACGATTCGCATCGTATAGCGGCTGTTTTGGAAACTTTGGGTTTTGCGCCCGCCGCCTCAATAAAAAATGCAGATTTGGTTATTTTCAACACCTGCCATATCAGAGAAAAGGCGGCAGAAAAAGTTTTTTCTGACCTCGGACGGTTAAATTTGATAAAAGAAGAAAGAGCTCAAGAAGGCTTTGACACCATCATCGGTGTTGTTGGCTGTGTTGTTCAGGCAGAAGATGAGCAAATAGCCAAACGAGCTCCTTTTGTAGACTTTGCGCTCGGCCCATTGACTTATCACCGCCTGCCTCAGGTATTAGCTCAAATCTCTAAAAAACGCGGAATTCCGGTGATAGACACTGAGTTTCCGGCTGAGTCAAAGTTTGACTTTTTGCCCGAAAACACCTCTATGGGCGGCTGCTCGTTTTTGGCCATTCAAGAAGGTTGCAACAATTTCTGCACTTATTGCGTTGTACCTTATACCAGAGGAATTGAAACCTCCCGTCCGGTAGAAGACATCATCAAAGAAGCAAAAAAATTGGTTGCCGAGGGCTCTGTTGAAATAAATCTTTTAGGCCAAAACGTGAACTCCTACCACGGAGAAGACAAAAACGGCAAAGAGCGAAATCTGGCATATTTGCTAAGACAACTAAATGAGATTGAGGGCTTAGAGAGGCTCCGTTACACCACGTCTTATCCGGCCGATGTTGATAATGACCTCATTGCCTGCCATAGAGATTTAAAGAAACTAATGCCCTATTTGCACCTTCCGGTTCAATCAGGCTCGGATAAGATATTGAAAGCCATGAATAGGCGCCACACGCGCGGTCAATACCTTGAGGTGGTAGAAAAGCTCAAAGAAGCCAATCCGGAACTTGGTTTTTCATCAGATTTTATTGTCGGCTTTCCCGGAGAAACGGATGAAGATTTTGAACAAACACTGGATTTGGTTCGTCGAGTTGGTTTTATTCAAGCCTTTTCGTTCAAATATTCTCGCCGTGCCGGCACTCCGGCGGCCTTAATGCCAAACCAAGTGGAAGAAAAGATAAAAAAAGAACGTTTAAGTATTTTGCAAGAGCTCCTATTTTCATACCAGTTAAAGTTTAATAAAGAAAGTATTGGTAAAATCATGCCGGTTTTGTTTGATATCAAGGGGCGTCACAAAGGAGAGCTGATAGGCAGAACCCCTTGGATGCAAAATGTCCATGCCGAGCTTGGCAAAGAATATTGTAATAAAATTGTTAATATAAAAATAATAGATGCAACAGTTAACTCGTTGTCTGGTGTAAAGGAAGGAAAATAGCCATGGCAGAAATAAATTTTGAACTATTCAACAACAATCTTGTTCAGCAGTTGGTAGGCCCGCAAGACGGCAATTTGCGTCTGATAGAAAAGATTTTGGGAGTAGAGATCGGCTCTTTTGGCAACCAGATGAACATCAAAGGCCCTTCTGAGGCAATAGAACAAGCCAAAACGGCAATAGACGTTTTATACAACAAAGTCAGCAAGGGAATAAGTATAAATGAAGAAGAGGTCAAAGCCGCCATTCGCATTTCCGGCGGCAACACCGATTCTGCCACCGCTCAAGACTTGAGCAATATCGTCTTAAAGACTAAAAAACGTCATATTTATCCGCGTTCTGCCACCCAAGCGGAATATATCCAAGAGATGATGAAAAACGAGCTTGTTTTCGGCCTTGGCCCCGCCGGTACCGGCAAGACTTATTTGGCGGTTGCTTTGGCTGTTTCCATGATGTTGGAAGGCCGCATAGACAAGATTATTCTATCTCGTCCGGCGGTTGAGGCGGGAGAAAACTTAGGATTCCTGCCCGGAGACCTAAAAGAAAAAGTAGATCCCTACTTGCGCCCGCTGTATGATGCTTTGTATGAGATGTTGCCGGCAGAACAGGTAGATAAAAAGATTGCCCTGGGCGAGATAGAAATTGCTCCCTTAGCCTTTATGCGCGGCCGCACTCTTTCCAATGCTTTTGTTATTTTGGATGAGGCTCAAAACACCACCCCGATGCAAATGAAGATGTTTTTAACCCGTTTGGGCGAAAACTCCCGCATGGTTGTCAACGGAGACTTAAGCCAGGTAGATTTGCCTCGCGGCACCATCTCGGGCCTGAGAGATGCCTTGAGTATTTTGCAGGGCGTGCCCAACATCAGCTCTGTCCGCTTCAGCGCGGCAGATGTCGTCCGCCACGGCTTGGTTGCCAAGATCGTAAAGGCCTATGAAGAACGAAGCAAGAAAGAATACGGGGATGAATAAACCGGAGTTAAACATCGTTATCAGCGATTCCGGATGGGAAAAAGCTCTTCCCTGTATAGATGATTTGTGCAAACAAGTTTTTGCCACAACATTTACTTTCATGGTCAAAGAAGAACCTTCTGAATTGTTTGCAACAAAAGCAACCTTGGTTGTGAACCTTTCTTTGAGCAATGATGAGGAAGTACACCGCCTAAACAAAGAATTCAGAAACATGGATAAACCAACCAATGTTTTATCCTTTGCCAATGTTGATGCCCCTGATTTTGAGGAAGAACTTGCAAACAGCACTGAAGTCTTAGAGCTGGGCGACATTATTATTGCTTTAGAAACTCTGGAAAGAGAAGCTCAAGAGCAAAGTATTTCTTTGCAAGACCACCTAAGCCATCTTTTAGTCCACGGCCTTCTGCACCTTTTAGGCTATGACCACCAAGAAGATGACGAGGCAGAACACATGGAAAGCCTCGAGGTTAAAATTCTGCAACAATTAAACATCAAAAACCCTTATGAGGAGTAAAAACACAAATGTCAGAAGACGCCAAAAACGAACCTTCTTTTTGCAGCTTTGTTTCCAAATTCTTTCACCGTCGCCAGCCGGAAACCGTGCGCGAAACGATTGAAGATTTGATAGAAGAAGCCTCCTCCAACGGCGAAGATCAATTTTCCGAACATGAGCAATTGCTGTTAAACAACATTTTGTGCCTGAGCAGCAAAAAATGTGCAGAAGCAATGATTCCAAGAGCCGACATTATCGCTTTTCCGCAAACAGGAACCGTTAAAGATTTAGCAGAGCTAATGGTCACCAAAGGGCATTCAAGAATTCCGATTTATGGAGAATCTTTAGATGACATTGTTGGTATTCTCCATGTGATAGATTTGGTAAAATGCCTGCTGAAAGGCAAAAAAGATTGCCCCGTTTCAGAGATTATAACATCTAATGTCAAATTTGTATCTCCCTCCATGAGGGTTTTAGATTTGCTAAGAGAGATGCAAATCCAAAAAGTTCATATGGCCATGGTGGTGGATGAATACGGTGGTATTGACGGGCTTGTAACGATTGAAGATTTGCTGGAAGAAATCGTAGGCGACATTGAAGATGAATATGATTTGGAAGAAGATCCTCTGATTGCCGTGCAAGATTCAGGAGAGATTATCGCCGATGCCAAAGCAGAATTAGATGAGATAAAAGAAGTATCGGGTTTAGACTTGGCTCAATATCTTTCTGAAGAAGCCGCTGCAGAAATTGAAACCTTGGGCGGATTTGTTTTCAACTTGACACAACGGATTCCTTCCCGAGGAGAGGTTATCGAAGGTCCCGAGAGCTTAAAATTCCAAATTATGGATGTAGACCCGAGAAGAATAAAAAAGGTTATGATTATCCGCCCCAAGGAACAAGAGCCATATGAAGACTAAGCTGCAAAAACATTACCGGCTGTTGTCTTTTTTAAGCGGTTGGCTGGCTGTTGCTGCTTTGCCACCCTACTATGCGTTTCCGGTTTTGTTCATCAGCTTTTCGTTATTGTTGTGGCTTATTCAAAACAGCGCCACAAAGGGAATGGCCTTCAAGAGCGGTTATTATTTTGGCTTTGCCTTTTTTGCTTTCGGGTTAATCTGGATTAACAACGCATTGTTACTCGACGCCAAAGCTTTTGGGTGGTTAGTGCCGATAGTCTTTTTAGCTTCAGGTTTTTTCTTTGGTTTATTTATAGCCATTCCGGCCTGGCTTTGTTGGTATGCAAAAAAAGATTGGGCCAGATACTTGGCTTTTGCTGCTTTTTTTGTAATTTTTGAGTGGCTAAGAAGCTTCTTTCTAACCGGTTTTCCATGGAATTTGCTGGGCTCCACGCTTGCTTTCAGCGACATTTTAATTCAAGCCGCCAGCTTGGGCGGCACCTATTTTTTGAGTTTGCTTATGTTGCTTGCAGCGGGAGCGCCGTTTTTATGGTTTAGCAACAAAAGCAAAAGAAATTTGATAATTTCAACTTCTGTTATTGCCGTTATTTTGATATTTTTAAGCGGATTTGGATATTTCAAGGTAAAGGCACACCCCTACCAAGCCTCATCTACAATAGTCAGATTGGTTCAACCGGCCATTCCGCAAAATCTAAAATGGAACGCGGCAGCCCTATCAGACAATTTGGAGCAGCACATAAAACTATCTCAGCTTCCTGGTTTTGATAATGTAGATTTTGTCATTTGGGGAGAGACCGCTTTTCCCTATGCCATTGAACAAGATATTTATCATCGACAAATGCTGCAATATGCCATTCCGCCGCAAGGTTATCTTATTACCGGAGCTCTTCGTTATGAAGATATTCAAAATGAACAATATAAGGTATACAATTCACTGTTTATTTTAGATAAAAGCAACAAAATTGTTGCCATATATGATAAATTTCACTTAGTTCCGTTTGGAGAATATATACCTCTGAGAAAATATCTGCCGGAATGGATAAAGCCCATTGCCAACGCCATCGGCAGCTTTGAGAAGGGCTTGGGACCTGAGGTTATTAAAATCCCTGAGTACCCTTCATTAGGTGGCTTAATTTGCTATGAAGTAATTTTCCCACACCAAATTCTGGATAACAACAATCGCCCGCAGTGGATGGTTAACCTCACCAACGATGGCTGGTACGGAGATTCTGCCGGTCCATATCAACACTTGGTAGCGGCCAGGCTTCGTGCTGTTGAGGAGGGAATAACAATTGCGCGCGTTGCCGGAAGTGGAATTTCAGCACTTATTTCCCCTTTAGGAATAGTTTTAGATCAAATAGGGCTTCACAAAAACGGAATTTTAGACATTGCTTTACCTATTGAAACTGAGTTTTCAACAACTTATAGTAGATTAGGGAATAATGTAATATTGCTTTTATGTGCTTTCTTGCTAGCGGTTGCTTTTGTTCAAAAAAATGCAGACAACTAAAACTATTGTCTATATACAATGTTCTGTATTCATTTCATTATGATTTTATAATATAATATGTTATATAAAAAACTTGTTGACGATTTGAACTCAAACTCCTATTTTATAAATAAAGAACTAGTCACTCACCAAGGGAACTTGAACTATGATCACTCAACCAACAAAAAAATCCAACCGTGGGCGCACACCGCAGGGGGAGCCAAATCCGGTCGACGTTCACGTAGGAAACCGCATCCGCCTCAGACGCACTCTTTTGGGCTTAAGTCAAGAAAAACTAGCCAGCATGTTAGGGCTGACCTTTCAGCAGGTTCAAAAGTACGAAAGAGGAATGAACCGTGTTGGCGCAAGCCGTTTATGGGATATCAGCAAAGTACTGGAAGTGCCGATTAATTTCTTTTATGAAGATATGGATAAATCTGTTGCCAGCCAGTCTCCGAGAATGTTCTCCATTCCGGAAGGAGATATAGACTTCTTGGAAGAAGATGAAGAAATTTACAATGATGACCCCATGCAGCGGCAAGAGACCATAGAGTTGGTAAAAGCTTATTATAAAATACCAAACCGCACGGCAGCTCGTCATGTATATGATTTGATTATCTCAATGTCCAAAACGAACTATAATAATCAAACAGAAGACGAAGAATAAAAATCGTCCGATATAAAGAAAAAAAGCTGGTAATTTACCGGCTTTTTTTTATTATAAAAACAGCCAACAAAAAAGAGGAAAAAATGTCTGTTTTATTTACGAGTGAATCCGTCTCTGCCGGACATCCCGATAAAGTTTGTGACGCCATATCCGATGTCCTATTGGATCTGCATTTACAAAAAGACACCAAAGCCCGCACGGCCATAGAGACGCTTGCCACCACCGACCAAGTTATCATTGCCGGAGAAACATATTCATCCGCCCTCCCTGCAGATGAAGAAATAGAGTTGGCGATTCGCCAAGTTGTCAAAAATATAGGCTATGAGCAAACGGGATTTGATTGGAAGACGTTAAAAGTCAGCAATTTTCTGCACCGCCAATCAGCAGACATTGCTTTGGGAGTGGACCGCCTCGGAGCGGGAGACCAGGGTATTATGTTCGGCTATGCCAAAAAAGAAAAAGGGTTTGAAACGGAATATATGCCGCTGCCGATATTTTTGGCGCATCGAATTTTGCAAGAACTTTCAAATATCCGTCTGCAAGATTTGCAAAATCGTCTTGGCCCTGATGCCAAGAGTCAGATCACGGTAGAATACAATGAGCAAGGAGAAGCAGCTTCCTTGCCCAAGATTGTTGTTTCCAGCCAACACGACAAAAACGTAGAAATAGAAGAGGTCAAAGAGCTTGTAAAACAAGCCTTAAAAAAAGCGATTCCAGAAAGTTTGCGTATTTCGGAACAAGGTTTATTGATAAATCCAACCGGCCGTTTTGTCATTGGTGGCCCCGATGGTGATGCGGGGTTAACCGGTCGCAAAATAATTGTTGATACCTATGGCGGCGCAGCCCCGCACGGCGGCGGAGCATTTTCCGGCAAAGACCCCACCAAAGTGGACCGCTCTGCGGCCTATATGCTTCGCTGGCTGGCCAAAAACATTGTCGCCGCCGGTTTGGCAGATGAATGCCTTTTGCAAATATCTTATGCCATCGGCGTTGCCGAACCTTTGTCTTTATACATAGACACCAAAGAAACGAGCAAACTGCCGCAAGAACAGATATTGAATTGGATAAGAGAAAATATTGAGTTAACGCCGGAAGCCATTATATCAAGACTGGATTTGCGCCGCCCGATTTACTTGGGCACCAGCGCTTATGGCCATTTCGGACGCAAACCCAAGAGCGACGGCTCTTTTTCTTGGGAAAAATTAGATTTAGTAAAGGATCTTCAAAATGCTCTACTCTGATAAACACCTGCACGCCCCGTCAGAGCCAAAGTTTTTTGGCCGCCGCCAAGGCCGTCGTATCAGAAAAGCAAAAACCTCGTTGCTTGAAAGTTTTTTACCCGAGCTGCAAATAAATCAGAACACTGTATTTAAAAAAGAAACATTATTCGGCGTGCCGGTCAAATCCGTTTGTTTGGAGATTGGCTTTGGCAATGGTGAACACTTAGCCGGCCAGGCCTTAAAAAATCCGGATACCGGCTATATCGGAGCAGAAGTTTTCAAAAACGGTGTAGCTAATCTCTTAACTTTGCTAACCGGAATTAAAGAAGGTAATGATTTGCCTGAAAAGATTACACTTTTACCCGAAAGGGTGGACAACATCAGAATTTACGATGACGACATCCGCCTTCTGTTTTCACGCCTGCCGGATGGTTTTTTAGACAAGGTTTTTCTGCTGTTTCCTGACCCCTGGCCCAAAAAACGCCATGCTTCCCGTCGTTTTGTAAATCCGGAAAACCTAAAAGAAATTGCGCGCATCCTAAAGCCCGGCGGCTTGTTCAGAATAGCCACCGACCACCCGATATATAAGAGCTGGAGTTTGCGGCAAATGCACGCAGATAAAAACTTTCGCTGGACGGCAACCTGTGGCAAAGATTGGAAAAACCCGCCATCGGATTGGGTTGAGACCAAATATCAAAGAAAAGCCCTAAGAGAAGGTCGGCGGCCGATTTTTTTAGATTTCACCCGCCTTTAAGTTAAAGAAAACATGATTATATGGAAAGCAAAAAGGAGTTACCGATGAGCAAACAACAACCCAAAAAACATTTTTGGATATATGTGATAGCAGCCGTAGCCTCATTGGGAGGTTTGCTATCTGGCTTTGATATGGGCGTCATCTCAGGAGCCTTGCTGTTTATCAATCAAACTTGGACCATGACGCCGTTGGAACAAGGTTGGTTGGTAAGTTCTGCCATTGCCGGCTCGGTTGTTGGCGCGGCAGCCAATGGCTTTTTGGCTGATATGTATGGGCGCAAAAAGATAATCATCGCAACTGCAATTATTTTCGTTGTCGGCTCTCTGATGTGCGGTTTTGCCCAAACCATTTCTCAACTGATTATCTCACGTATTATCATAGGTATTGCTGTTGGCATGGTAAGCTTTGCGGTGCCGCTGTATTTATCAGAGATTTCTCCGCAAAAGATTCGCGGCATGTTAATTTCTCTTTTTCAACTGGCCATTACCGCAGGCATTTTGCTTTCATACCTCATCAACCGCATATTTGCCAACTTTGACTACAACTGGCGTTGGATGCTCGGCTCCGGTGTGCTTCCGGCCGCTATTTTGCTGATT
>CALXVW010000063.1 GCA_944392185.1 uncultured Alphaproteobacteria bacterium | reverse complement strand
ATATTTATCAATGGCTTTTGAGGCTTAGATTGCCAATTTTTTGCGGTCGGATTTTTGCTGCAGTAACTTTTCTTCTTGACGATTGGAAAGATACCCGAGCTCCATCAAAACAGAGGGAACATCAGGCGCTTTCAAAACCGCAAAACCTGCAAAACGATGGGTATTATCCAATGTATGAGTGGATTTGCGCATCTCTTGGACCATGAAGGTGGCGAACTCTGAAGAACGGTTTAGGGTTTCTCTTTGAGCTAAATTCAGCAAAACATCAGATACCTCTTTTGAATGTTCGGCAAAATTTAAGCCGGCAACAATATCTGCCTTGTTTTCTTTTTCTGCCAAAGCTGCCGCCTCTTTGTCGGAGGCCTTTTCCGAGAGCGTATAAACCGACAAACCGGTTGCTCTTTTATTGGCTGCACTATCTGCGTGAATAGACAAGAATAAATCCGCATCATAGCGCCGAGCAATTTTTACTCTATCTCGCAAAGGTATAAATACGTCACGATTACGTGTCAGATAAACGGTGTAATTACTGTCTTTTTCCAAAACCGCCTTAAGCTCTTTGGCCATAGCCAAAGTTATGTTCTTTTCATAGACTCCGGAAATTCCGATAGCCCCCGGATCGACTCCTCCATGACCGGGGTCCAAGACAATAACTTTCTTGCTTTTGCGCTGAGAAATAGATGCTTTTGATGATGAAACATTTTTGACAGAGGTCTTGTTGCTATCATAAGAATCGTTACTAAAAGCATGGTCATTGCCGACATGAGCTGCAAATTCCCTCTCAGAGGCGACCTCCAGATCAATCACAAATCGCCAACTGAATTTACTTTGAGGAGCTAGCATGAATGCTTTTTTGACAATGGCTGGCTTTTGCAAATCAAAAACCACCCTAACCCCGTCAACTCCCGTAGTTCCTAAGCGGACTGAGGAAACAAAGCTGTTAGGCTCGCACCCCTTTTCAACCTGAGAACTAACCTCTATATTCTGAGTATCCACAACCAAACGGTTAGGATCCTTAAGAAGAAAAACTTTATAATCAAACTTCGAATCGGCATCAAACACTATTCTTACGGAACCGATCCCTTGCCCAATGCGTAGCCCGGAAATTTGCCCCGCCTTAGCCGAATTGATATTTCCAAGCAAGAACACTGCCCCAACAATTATTGGCAGCAAATAAAAACGAAATGCTTGAAATATCCGAAACATCTTTGTTTATAACACTCTTTGATTCATAAATTTAGTTTTGATTATACACGATACTTCTTACCAATCTCTTAAAAACATAAAAATATGCGCTAGCGTTATTTTATTGTTGTGTTTTAAAACAAAACGTATATTCTGATGGAAGATTTGTCGGTATTTATGTATCGGATGCGTCCTTTTTATTCGTATAAAGACAAAATTGCAAGGGCAAAATCTGGTATCGCCACCTCATCATCAGGATAGGACGGCTCTCCGGCAAATAAATGTAAGCAAATTTTTGCTGGACGGGTTTTTGGCGTGAGGCTCAATAATCAATAAGAAAAAAATGAAAACCTTGCGCAAGTTAAAGAGATTAGAAAATTGAAACTGTTTTTGGTTTTTAAATTGCAAACAATTAAACCTGAAAAATATCAGGATAGTTGTGTCTGTCTTTAAGTTCCCTCCAGCTTAGTAACATATTTGTGTCTATGCCTTGCGGCATAGGCAAAAGCGGAGATTATTAATGACTAAAAGAATGTTGATTGATGCCACCCAACCTGAAGAAACCCGTGTGGTCGTCTTGGATGGCAATAAGTTAGAAGATGTTGAGTTTGAAACCACCCACCGCAGACAGATAAAAGGCAATATTTATCTCGGAAAAGTTATGCGGGTGGAGCCTTCTCTCCAGGCCTGCTTTATTGACTACGGTGGAAACCGCCACGGATTTATGGCTTTTGGCGAAATTCACCCCGATTACTACAACCTCTCGGAAGAAGAGCTGGCCGAGGTCGATAAAGAAGTTGATGAAATCATCGAAAATAAAAAACAGGCCATAAGAGAGCGTGAGGCTGAAAGAGAGCGTATTCGCAAAGAAAAAGCTGCCGCCAGAGAGGCTCGCTTGGCTGCCGAGGCCGAAAAAGCTCGCTTGGCAGCAGAGGCTGAGGCTCAAGCTAAAACTGAAGAACAAGAACAGCCTCTGGCGGAATCTGTCCCTCCGCTCGCAGAAGAAAATACGGAAGCTAATGCGGAACCAATTGCAGAATCGGCGTCTGAAGATACCGTAGCAGAAGCTCCAAAAGCAGAAGAACAAAATACGCCTGAGGCTGCAATTGTTGAAGAAGCTGAAAGCTCCAAAAAACATCCGCAGAAAAAACGTTTGCTCAAAAAGAGAATCCGCAAGCAGGAGGAAGCCAGAAAAGAACTAGAAGCCGCCGCAAAAAAAGCTTCTGAAGAAACTAAGGAAGAAAAAGCCGATGAGCCTCTCAAGGTATTGGCTGAAGATGTCGGCTGTGAAACCCCTTCCATCAGCGAAGATATGGATGAAAAAGAAGAAAGACCCCAAAATCTGGTTGATGATGATATGGATATTGATGACGACGATGATGCGGAAATGGATTTTGAACTCCAACGCAAACTTATCCGCGCCCGCAAATTGTTCCATCGCCATAAAATTCAAGATGTCATCAAAGAAGGGCAAATTTTTTTGGTGCAGGTTGTTAAAGAAGAGCGTGGCAATAAAGGCGCTGCTCTCACAACTTATCTTTCCTTAGCCGGGCGCTATTGCGTCTTGATGCCTAACCGTATTAAAAGCGGCGGTGTTTCTCGCAAGATTACCAATGCCGCTGACCGCAACCGCCTGAAAGGTATTGTCCGCGAGCTGCCGTTGACGGCCGATATGTCTATCATCGTCCGCACTGCAGGTGAAGAAAAACCAAAGGCCGAAATTGTGCGTGACTATAACTATCTTATCCGCACATGGAACCAAATCAGGCTTGATTCACTTAAGACAAAAGCCCCGGCCCTTATTCATGAGGAAGGGAATCTGATTAAGCGTGCGCTTCGTGATATTTACAGCAAGGACACCTCTGAAATTATTGTTGCCGGAGAAGAGGCCTATAAATCAGCCAAAGATTTCCTGCGTATTTTATCTCCGCACAACCTGAAAAAAATTAAAAGCTATCGTCAAAACGATATGCCATTGTTCCAGCGTTTTCAAGTCGAAGGACAGCTCGATAAACTGCACGACACCAACGCGCAGTTAGAATCGGGTGGATATTTGGTTATCAACCCGACAGAGGCTCTTGTTTCCATTGATGTAAACTCCGGACGCGCCACCAAAGAAAAAGATTTGGAAGAAACCGCGCTCAAGACCAACTTGGAAGCTTGCGATGAAATCGCCCGCCAGCTCAGAATGCGCAACCTGGCCGGCTTGGTCGTGATTGACTTTATTGATATGGATGAGCCTGCCAACAACCATGCGGTTGAAAAACGTATGAAAGAGGCCTTGAAAAAAGACCGTTCTCGTAGTCAGGTCGGCAAGGTCAGCATGTTTGGTTTGCTTGAGCTCTCTGGCCAGAGAATGCATTCTTCTTGCTTTGAGAGCAATTATCAGACTTGCCCGCACTGCCAGGGCAAAGGAATTGTCCGCACTACGGAATCCAGCGCTGTCTACGTTTTGCGTGGAATTGAAGAAGAAGGAATCAAAAACCGTTCTTCTAAAATCAACGTCTTTATTCCAACGGATATTGCCATTTATATCTTGAACCAAAAACGCCAGATGCTGGTTGATTTGGAGCAGAAATATAAAATGGAAGTCATCATCAGTGCCGATGACAGCATCAAATGTGTTTCTGATTACAGAATAGAAAGAACCAAATTGGTTAAAGGAAAAGCTCCTTCGCAACCGGTTGAGGAAGAAGTTCCTATGGTGGAAGAAATTGAGATAAAAGCTCCCGAAACACCTGTAGCCGAAGACTTGGTGGAGCCGCAAGCTCAGATGGAGCCGGAAGATGAAGCCCGCACGGAACGCCGTCGAGGTCGGTTTGAGCGTCGTCGCGGGCGCAATCGCTTTGACCGCCGCCGCAACCGTGGTGAGCGCGATGAGAATAACGGCGGAGAAATTTCTCAGCCAATAAAAGAAAAACAAGAAGCCGTTATCTTGTATAACAGCCATGAAGATATTGCTTCTAAACCCGAAGCCCCCAAAGAGGAACCGGTAAAGGAAAAATCAACATGGTGGAAAAAACTTATCAAAGGCTAAAGAAAAATTTGATGAAGCTGATGGACAGTCTGGTGCTGTCCATTGCTTTATCTTGCTCTTTTGTTTCCTTTTCAACTGCGCAAGAGCTGCGCTTAATCAGCGATGAAGAAACCGAGCAACTGCTTGCGCAAATTACAAAACCCTTGTTTCAGGCCGCAGGGATCCCTTTCAACCGCAATGAAATTTACATTGTTGAAGACAATTCGCTTAATGCTTTTGTGGCTGATGGCAATAATTTGTTTATCCATACGGGAACTATTGTTGCGGCTGACACGCCGGGAGAGCTCTCCGGCGTGATTGCGCATGAGACCGGACATATTCAGGGCGGACATATCTTGCGGCAAAAATTGCAAAACCAATCTCTGCAAGAGGTTTCTTTGGCCTCTGCCATTTTAGCCGGCACGGCGGCGGCTTTGAGCGGGCGCGGTGATGTGGCCATGGCGGCAATGCTTGGCAGCCAAAGCTCCCTTTTGACACACTACACACGTTATCGGACCGAAGAAGAACGCTCTGCCGATGATGCAGCCATCAAGCTCTTGGAGCAGACCAAGCAAAGTCCGCAAGGAATGCTCACTTTTATGAAACGAATTGCCGCTCAAAACCAAATGCAGGGAATTGAAGAAACGCCCTATTTTCGTACCCACCCGGTGACCAGAGAGAGAATCTCTTTCTTTGAAGAAGCTGCTAGGCAATCAAACATAAAAGAAAATACTTCGCTGCAAGAGAAATTTGAACGAGTTAAAGCCAAGCTATATGCCTATTTGAATCCGCCGGCACAAACTTTGCGCAAATATCCTCCTCAAGATAAAAGTATTTCCGCTTCATATGCCAGAACAATTGCTTATTTTAAGCAACTTCAATTTGCCAAGGCAGAGAGTGAGCTTGACCAGCTTTTAGCCAAAGAGCCTAACAACCCTTATTTTCATGAACTCAAAGGCCAGATTTATCTTGAAACCGGAAAAATCAAACAAGCAAAAAGCCAATACCAAAAGGCCTCTGCCCTTTTGCCTGACTCCGCATTGCTGCAAATCAGCTATGCGCAGGCCATTTTGGAAGATGAGCCAAAGCCTGAAGAAGTGCAAAAGGCAGTTAATCTTTTGAGCAAGTCCATCATCAAACATCCGACCGGATTTGCTTGGTTGCTCTTGGCCCGAGCCTATGGCTTGCAAGGCAATGAGGCTGCTGCTAACTATGCCGCGGCAGAATATTCTTTGCGGATTGGCGCAATTGATGTTGCCAGAGCGCAGCTCAAACAGGCAAAAAAGCTCTCTCCCGATTCACATTTGGCGCTTAAAATCGGAGATTTGGAAGCCAGATTAGAAAGCCTAAGCAAAAAATAATTTTTGTCTAAATTTGGGTTGCATTGCCGATAAAATTAGTATATACTTCTCTTATAGTTTTTATTTGATGAGGACTGTTTGATGGCAAAGGCTCAAAACTCTCAATTAAAGCTTCACCCTCTTTGGAAAGAAAAGTTGAACAGCTCCGCAGAAATTTCTTACTTTTCTGTAGAGCGAGAGATTTTTATCCGCAACGGTAAATCAAGCAAAAATTCTGCGGCACGATATGCCTTGCGTTTTGTTCTTGATAATAAAGAACATTTGGAACAATTAGACTTAGCTGATTTGAGTGCTGTTATTGATGATTTGGCGCGCGGCTATTTACATGACAATCGTAAGGAACAGGAAAGCACAATAAAAGAGTTGTGCTCCCTGGCATTGAAAAAAATTGAAGACAATTTCTCTTTGCAAGATGCCTCTGCCTATGAAAAAGATGCGGTTATAGACATCTTTAAGCACTATCGGAAATATGTTGCCCGCAGAATCCCTGATGCTGCTTTTGCTCTGGAAAAACAATTGAAACCAAAGGCAGAAACGTTACCAAAGCAAGGGCCGATTGTTACTATTTCTCAATCTTCACCTAAAGAATTTGAGCATTTGAATATTGATGAAATTAATGCCCTAGCCGCTACTCATTTTGAGGAGGCAAAGAAATATAATAAACGCTCTGAGGAGGCAAAAAAACATCGTAGAGAGGGAAATAAAACCATCTCTTCTGCTTGCTTGAATTATATAGATCAGTATCTCAGAACAGAGGAAGATTGGAACAAGCTCAGTATTAGAGAATTGGTTTATTTGCATAAGAACATACGTTTTGATCGCAAGCAAAATAATCTTGCTAAAACTCTGGCCGAGAAATGTGATAAAAAGCTTAAGGCTTTTGAGGCAAGAATAACGGCAGATGAAGATGTTGCCGTAGAAGATATTAAGGCCCTTAAAGATTTTTGCCACTACCGCGAGAAAGATTTGGAAAAGCAAACGGATGAAGAATCTATAGCTCAGGTTGCCACCTATAAATCTGCACTCTTTAAGCTTGACCGAGCAGAGAAAAAACAAAAAGGCGGCGCCGATATAACCAAACCCCAAAAAGAGGAAAAACGCTCTGAACAGACATCCGCTCTTGCGCAGGCTTTTGAAAAGGCTTGTAAACAAGAAAATATCCGTTATTCAAAAGATGATGAAAACGCTCTTGAGTATAATCTGTTTTCTCCGAATGCCCCCGCAGAGGCCGAGCCGTCAGGCAAACTCAGCATTGCCAGTGAAACTGATGTGACCCTGCAAAGTGAGGAGTTCAAGCACTTTTTAGCCTTAGCTCAGGCGGTTAAGGACAGTGGCGGCACACAGATTGATATCGGCACCTTGAGCCCTGATCCGCAAGAGGCTAAAAAGTTTGTCTACCTTATGGTTTTGGCAGGCTACAAAGCCAAAATCAGAGTCAACTTCCCCGATACATACACTATGAAGGATTTGGCGAAAGTTAACCCTGAAATTGAAAAAATGCAAAAAATCAAACGATTCAAAGCCGAAATGAACAAACTGCAAAAACAAGGAGAAAAACAAGAGTTTCGGAAAAAACAGGTTGAATATTTTAACTATCTTCTTGAACACGGTGATGTTTATGACACGCGCAGCAAAGAAGATAGGCAGAAATATTTTGAAGAGCGCATCAACAAAGCTCTCGGCCAAAACCAGGTCCAAGAACAGCCTGCGTCCAAGCAAGACAATTCAGCACAAAACCCTACCGTAGCAGCGGCCCTTAGAGAGCGAGTTACAACTCGCTGATGATCTCGTCGGCAATTTCCAGATAGGCTTTAGCGTGCGGACTTTCCGGCGCAGCGGTGACTATCGGGCGCCCGGTATCTGCATAGGTACGAATATCTATGTGCAGGGGTATTTCTCCCAAAAACGGCACACCTAATTCGGCCGCGGTTTCATGCGCACCGGCATGGCCAAAAATGTTATCTCTGGCACCGCAATGGGGGCAAACATAATAGCTCATATTTTCAATGATGCCCAAAATCGGCACATTTACTCTCTTGAACATATTAACCCCTTTGATGGCATCTATCAGAGCAATATCTTGCGGAGTGGATACAATCACCGCTCCGTCAAGATCCAATCTTTGTGAGAGTGTGATTTGAATATCTCCGGTGCCGGGGGGCATATCTATCACCATAATATCTATCTCTCCCCAATTGACCTCGGTTAACAACTGCTCAATAGCTCCGCAGGCTTTGGCACCCCGCCAGATAAGCGGCGTGTTGCGGTCTATCAGCGTACCGATAGACATGGATTTGATGTTTTGGAACTCAAAAGCTTCAAAAGTCTTGCCGTCATAAGAAATCGGAGCTGCCCCCTCATAGCCCAACATGGTTGGAATTGAGGGACCATAAATATCAGCATCAAACAAAGCAACTTTTTTTCCTCTGGCAGCCAAGGCCATCGCTAAATTGACCGCGGTGGTTGATTTGCCGACGCCGCCTTTGCCCGAGGCTACGGCAATAATCTTTTTTACGCCTTTGACAACCCATTTGGAAGGCTCATCTTTGAGCGGTTGCGGCTTTTTCTCGGCCGTGTAAATAACCGTAACCTTATCTATTCCCTCTAAATTTTTAACCTCTTTTGAAAGAGCGTTTTCTTTATCCTTATCTTCTGCCGTATTTTGCAGCGTGATAATTACCCGTCCCTTGAAAAGGCCGATACTCTCAATTGTTTCTGTGGGAAAATATTTTTCGACAATGCTTCTTATTTGCTGTTCCATTCTAAAGGCGTCCCTGTTGATAGATTGTATCTGTGATTGTTTTATTGCTATATTTATATTATATATTCAGCTAAAGCAACTAAAAAAGAGAAGAGGTAAAATTCATGGCAAAAGTTCCGAATCCGTGGGAAGAAAATGATGATAACCCTTGGAAAGACAACGGTCTTCCGTCTCAACGCAAAAAAGCTCCCAAACCACATATTGAAGGTGAGCCTTTGGGTTTTGGATTTAATCTGAAATGGGAATGGATTGCCATTGCCATCGTGTTGGTATGGTTGGCTTCGGGCTTTTACCAGGTGCAACCAAACGAGGCCGGTGTGGTCTTGCGTTTTGGCGCCTATAGCGAAACAACCGACCCCGGTTTGCACTACCATCTGCCCTACCCGATTGAAACAGTCAAAAAAGTCAACATCACCAGCGAGCGCAGTATTAACCTCGGGGTTATGGAAGTGGCCAGCAGAAATGACTTTAATGAAAGCCATATGCTGACAGGTGATGAAAATATTGTCGATATCAACCTCACTATCGTTTGGCGCGTGGCCGATGCAGAGGATTATCTCTTCAATATGCAAAACCCCGACCAAACCGTGCGCGTAGCGGCTCAATCCGTCTTGAGAGAAATTGTCGGGCAATCTCAAATGATGCCCATTATCTCAGGCGACCGCGGCAAGGTTGAAGATGATACCAAAGCCGAGTTGCAAAAGGTCTTAAACGAGTTCGGCGCCGGTATCCAAATCGTGCGTGTCAAATTGCAAAAAGCCGACCCGCCAAAGCAAGTGGTTGATGCTTTCAACGAGGTTCAGCGCGCAAAGGCCGACATGGAGCGTTTCAAAAATGAGGCGGAAGCCTACCGTAACGAGATTTTACCTAAATCTAAGGGTGAAGCTTCTCAACGTACCCAAAGCGCCGAAGCCTACAAACAAGCCGTTATCAACAAAGCTCAAGGTGAGGCCGAGCGTTTTCTCTCCGTTTATGAAGCCTATAAACAAGGCAAGGATGTAACTATCAAACGCTTATATCTAGAAACTATGGAAAATGTCTTGGCCAATTCCAATAAAGTGATTATTGACCCCTCGGCCAAAGGCGGAAATGTGCTTCCCATACTCCCCTTGGGACAAATGCAGAACCAAAAAGGAGAATAATTATGAGCAATAATGTAAAAATCTTTTTTATCGCCATCATTTTGGTTCTGGTCTTTGTGGCGGCAAACTCACTCTATGTGGTTTCGCAAACCGAGCAGGCAATCGTGCTGCAATTTGGTGACCCGGTAAGGGTTGTTCAAGAGCCCGGTCTTAAGGCTAAAATCCCTTTTATCCAAAAAGTGGTTCTCTATGACAATCGGTTGCTCAACCTTGACCCTCCGGCTCAGGAAGTTGTCCTTAATGATAAAAAACGTTTGGATGTTGACAGCTTTACTCGCTACAAAATTGTCGACCCGCTCAGATTTTATAAAACCGTGCGGACAGAATTCCAAGCTCGTTCCAAGTTGGAAGAAATTGTCAACTCTTCTGTGCGCAAAATTTTGGGGCGCATTACCCTGCAAGAACTGCTCTCCCAGCAAAGAACTCAGATTATGGCCGATATCAGCAGTGCGGTGAAAGTAGATGCCGAGCAAATCGGTGTCAGCGTCGCAGATGTGCGTATTCGCCGCGCAGATTTGCCTTTGGAGGTTTTGCAAGCCATTAATGCCAGAATGAAAACCGAGCGAGAACGTGAGGCTAAAGAATTCAGAGCCATGGGACAGCAAGAGGCACTCAAAATCAGAGCCACCGCAGACAAAGAAAAAGCCGTGATTTTGGCCGAGGCTGAAAAACAAGCGCAAATCATCCGCGGACAAGGCGACCAGCAGGCTATTGCCATTTGGAACAATGCCGCCGGAGTTGACCCCAAGTTTTATGCCTTTTATCGCTCGCTTGAGGCCTACAAAAATTCTATGGCAAAACAAGGCAAGACATCTATGGTGTTGGCGCCCGACAGCGAATTCTTTGAATTCTTCAGCAAAACAGGAAAATAAGTCTTGATTAAGCGACTCATATATGCGGCAGCCATAGCTTTATTGCTTGTTCGGCCGGTTTGTGCCGCCGGTGCCAAGGAATCTCTTTTGCCACTTCCCTCCTTTGCTGACTTGGTTGAAAAACTGCAGCCCGGTGTGGTTAATATCTCTACCACCCACCTACCGCAGGATATGGAAAGTGCAGATGATGCCTTGGGTATTGTCAGCCCTAATCCGCAAATTCAAGACTACTTTGCACCACACGACACCCAACAGCTCTCTCTGGGCTCGGGTTTTATTGTTGATGAGAACGGCTATATTGTCACCAATTATCATGTCATCAACAAAG
>CALXVW010000062.1 GCA_944392185.1 uncultured Alphaproteobacteria bacterium | reverse complement strand
CTTAGTTTTTGCCAGTTTGTGTGTGTTTGCCATTGCTTATCGGTTTTATGGCTTGTTTATGGCAAATAAGGTGTTGCGTTTGGATGCAAGGCGCCAAACTCCGGCAGTGAAATACGCCGACGGGCATGATTATGTCAGTACCGATAAAACGGTTTTGTTTGGGCACCATTTTGCCGCCATTGCCGCCGCAGGGCCTTTGGTTGGGCCGGTGTTGGCCGCACAATTCGGATATTTGCCGGGGGCTTTGTGGATATTGATTGGCTGTGTGTTGGCCGGCGGGGTTCATGACATGGTGGTTTTGTTTGCCTCTGTGCGCCATAAGGGGCAGAGCCTGGCTACCATAACCCGCAAAGAAGTAGGCCCTCTAACCGGCACGGTTGCCGGGTTTGCCGTCTTGTTTATCTTAATCTTGACCCTGGCCGGGCTTTCTTTGGCTTGTGTCAGCGCCATGCACAATGCTCCGTGGTCGCTCTTTATTGTGGTGATTACTATGCCGATTGCCGTTCTTATGGGAGTGATTATGAAACTGCGCCAAAACAGCGTCGGCTTGGCAAGCGTCATTGGTATCTCTTTGTTGCTTATTGGAATCGTCTCGGGTCATGCATTGATGCGGCCGGAAGCTTTCGGCCCCTTGTTTGATTGGGATAAGTCTACGGTTTCTCTGGCAATTCCAGCTTATGGTTTTATAGCCTCCGTTTTGCCGATTTGGCTCTTGTTGGTGCCGAGGGATTATTTATCAACCTATCTTAAAGTCGGCACTATCCTTATGCTGGCGGTCGGAATTATCTTGGTGCGGCCGGAAATCTTGATGCCGGCCTTTACCCCTTTTATCAACGGCGGAGGGCCGGTTATTAACGGGCCGGTGCTGCCGTTTATCTTTATTACCATTGCTTGCGGTGCAATATCCGGCTTCCATGCCATTATTGGCACCGGAACAACGCCTAAAATGCTCGGAAATGAGCGAGAGATTCTCTTTGTCGGCTATGGGGCGATGTTAACCGAAGGGTTTGTGGCAATGATGGCTTTGATTGCTGCTTGCACTCTGATGCCCGGAGATTATTTTGCCATCAACTCTCCGCAAGATGTTTATGCCTCTCTTGTGCAGAGCCATCCAAATCTGGTCGCGGTCGATTTACCCTTTTTTGAGGAGCACATCGGAATCAATTTGCACGGGCGTACCGGCGGCGCCGTTTCTTTGGCGGTGGGAATGGCTCATATCTTTCGCAATCTTCCCTATATGGATCACTTGATGGCTTATTGGTATAATTTTGCCGTGATGTTTGAGGCTGTCTTTATCTTGACCGCTATTGATGCCGGAACCAGAGTGGGACGTTTCTTTTTGCAGGAGATGATGGGACTTGTTTATCCTAAATTTAATGACAAAGAATGGTGGCCCGGTATCATCTTAAGCAGTGCCGTGTTCACTTTCTTGTGGGGCTATCTGGTTTATACCGGAAATATCAGCAGTATATGGCCGTTGTTTGGGTTGAGCAACCAGTTGCTGGCGGCTTGCGCTTTGATTGTTTGCACCACCATGCTGCTGCGGCTTAACAGAGGGGTTTATGCTTTGGCAGTGGCAATTCCCGGAATCTTTATGGTCGGGGTAACTTTTTGGGCCGGATATTTGCAGGTCTTTGAACAGTATTGGCCGCAAAAACAATATCTGCTCGCCGTGCTCGGTTTACTGGTGATGTTCCTGATGCTGCTGGTTTTGTTTGGAACTTTTGCCAAATGGAAAAAGCTCTTTGCCGAAAAGCGCCTGCTTAAAGATGCCTATGGTGAGTCTGTTAGGGAATTGGCCGAGGAATAAAAACAAAGTTTTATGGAAAAATACTTGCTTATCAACATTGTTGTTGTATAAATAAAGTATAATTTATGAGGAGGAAAATCATGTCTAAATGCACCAATCCAAAATGCCATAATCCCAACTGCACTTGCGGCGAAAACTGCACTTGTGATGAAAACCACCAATGCAGTGAAGGCAAAAAAGAGCAAGGCGCAAAAAAAGAAGGTTGCTGCTGCAATAAAAAAAATAAATAGCATTCTTTAGAAAGTCCCGCGAATGCTGAAATTTAACCGGAATGTTAAGTGGAAAAACCGATTAAGTTTTCTGAAAAACTATCGTTTTAATCCGGAAGCCTTTTTGCGAATCCAAATCGATAAATCTCTTAAAAAAGAGTTTTATCGCAAAAGCATTCACCTTAGTTCTTTGTGGATTCCCTTGGTTATCTACTTCATGCATCCTGGGTTTAGTGTTTCACTGTTTGCGTTGCTTCTTTTGGGTGATGTGGCTCTTGAATATGCCAACTATAAAAAATATCCATGGGCCAGGCAAATATTCGGGATGTTGTTTGCTAAAACCTTGCGAAATAAAGAGACTGTTCATGCCAGGTTTCAGGCCACGGGGTCAATGTATGTGTTGGCTGCAGCCATCCTTTGCACTATCCTTTTTTCAAGGTCGGTGGCGGTTATTGCTTTGTCTGTTATGTTGGTGTCTGACACTGCAGCGGCATTGTTTGGCAAGGCATATGGTAGCCGCAAGCTCTATAAAAATAAATCTTTGGAGGGGACAACAGCCTTTTTTATGAGCGCTTTGTTGGTTAATATGGTGTTGTCTCCGATATTTCCTTTCAATGTTGCCAGTGTGATTGCTTGCCTGGCGGCGACTTTTGCCGAGATGTTTGAGGATAAACTAGATATTGATGATAACTTCTCCATTCCTTTGGTGGTTGGAGCTTTGTTGACTTTTCTTAATCTTTAAAATTTATTTCAAAACCTCATCTATAATTCCGCCGCCTAAAACAACATCTTTGTTGTATAAGACGATTGATTGGCCGGGAGTGAGGGCTTTTTGCGGAGTGGCAAATTCGACCTTTATTTCGTTGTCGGTTTTTGTAACTATAACTTTCGTTGGTGCTTGAGAGGAGCGAATTTTTGCCTCTGTTTCAAAAGGAGCATCCGGCAGCTCAAAATCCATCCAGGTACAATTATCGGCCGTGAGGGTTGTTCTTAAGCTTTCTTCCTCGTGAGCCAAAATAACCTCGTTTCTCTCTTTGTTAAAACCGACAACATATAGCGGGCGGTCAGATGATACACCAAGGCCTCGGCGTTGGCCGATGGTATAGTTCCAAATACCATTGTGGCGGCCCAAAATCTTTCCATCTGGAGAGACAAAGTTACCGGGGTTGTCTTTAACCTCCAGTAAATCACTATAATTTCCGGAATAGAAATCTTGACTGTCCGGTTTATCAAAAACTTTTAATCCGGCTTCTTTGGCCAGTTCTCTGATTTCCGGCTTGCTATATTCTCCCAGAGGTAACAAGATTTTGCTTAATTGCTCTTGCTGCAAGCGGTAGAGAAAGTAAGATTGGTCTTTGCTTAGGTCTTTAGCCGTGCGCAGAAAATAGCGGTTGCTTGCTTGATTGAAGTCCAAACAAGCATAGTGCCCGGTTGCAAACTTATCAAACTCCAGTCCTTGTTCTTTGGCAGTGCGGGGTAGGGCCTCGAACTTGATGGTGGCATTGCACCAAATGCAAGGGTTGGGTGTGCGGCCGTTTAGATATTCTTGTTTGAAATTGGATAAAACCAGTTTCTTATACTGTTCTCTGCAATCCAAGACATAGTAGGGGATACCCAATTTTTTGCAGATATCGCGAGCGGATTCAATATCCTTTTCTTCTTTGGGGCCAAAGCAGGCTTCCTTGCCGTTGGGGGCAAGTGCGCGCACTTTTTTGTCCCATATGGTCATGGTGGCGCCGATTACCTCATAGCCTTTTCTTTTTAGCAACAATGCTGCTGCGGAAGAATCTACGCCGCCGCTCATTCCTACCAGAACTTTCATCTTTTTTTCTTTCTAGGTTGTTTCTTTATCAGCTTTATTATATCTATTTTATTTTTTTATCAAACAAAAAAATCCCCGGAAGTTTCCGGGGTTTTTGTGTTGATTCTTTACTGAAATTTGCGGGCTGACCGGCCTTCTTTCCAATTCTTTTCTATCTTTTCCAAGGAAATTCCCTTAGTCTCGGGAATAAAGAAGTATACGAAAAGCATGGAAATTATCGTTATCCCGCCAAACATCCAGAATGTGGCTGCTCTACCGATGAGGTCTAACAGTGGCAGAAAACTCAAAACAACTACAAAGTTGAAGCCAAAGTTGGCAACCGTGGCTGCGCTCATGGCCAGGCCTCTGATTTGCAGCGGCATAACCTCTGAGATCATGATCCAGCCAACCGGACCCAAGCTCATGGCAAAGGAGGCAATATAAACCACTACCGAGGCAACGGCTATCCATTTGCGAGCATCGCCAAGCTCTTGGGCAAAGGCAAAAGAGCTGCCCAAGGTGATGAGGCTTATCAGCATTCCCCAAAGGCCAATATATAGCAGAGGTTTGCGCCCCAATCTGTCTATGGTGGCAATGGCTACAAGCGTCATGGCAAAGTTGACAAAACCTATGCCGATGGTGGCGTACAAAGCTCCAATCTGAGAGTCAAAACCGGCAATTTGGAAAATGGTGGGCGTGTAATAAATGATGGTATTAATGCCCGTGCAAATTTGCACAAACATGATGCCGACACCAACAAAAACCGGCATAAACATCCAGCGTTTGAAGCTCGTTTTGCTCTCTTTTTTCTTTGGTGTCAAAGTTTCTTTTATTTCTTTAATGTGCGCCTCAACATCTCCTTGGGGCTCTATCTTTTTGAAGATGTCTTTGGCCTCTTCCTCTCTGTTTTTGCTTATCAACCAGCGAGG
>CALXVW010000061.1 GCA_944392185.1 uncultured Alphaproteobacteria bacterium | reverse complement strand
AGCGATTAATCGCAAAAATTAGAAAGAGCTGAAAATTCATGTACTACAATGTACACTAGGATTTTCAGCTTTTCTATTTTTGCTTCTACTCATCTCAATTATCGAGTTTCTACAAGTGCCTTGTGTGGACTTTTGAGGTGTTTCTTAGGAGATTTTTTCACGCTATAATCCTCAAATCTTGAGCTTTTAGGATAGTGCCTTGTGGAAAGTATGTTCTGGCGACTAATCGTAAAAAGTAGAAAAAACCGAAAATTCATGTACTATGATGTACACTAGGATTTTCGGTTTTTTCATTTTTACTTCTATTCGCACGTTCTATCGAGCTTCTGTTACTTTGTGCAGAGAGGTTTTGAATGTGTTTCTTAAGAGACTTTTTGAGGAAATATAATTGCAAATTAAGAGCTTGATATTTTGAAAATTTATAAATATAAAAGATTTATCAAAACAAATTCTTATGTCTAACCTCTAATCATTCTTGCTATTATGAAAAATTTTATCTCTAAATTCCAAACTCCTTTTTGGATTTTGGTAGCTTTCGTGGCTATGGTATGGATTTCTTTTCCATATCTGTTCTCTAATGAGCCTTGGGAGGCGAGGGGAAAAGTTGTTGTCAAAGACTTCAGCTGGACAACAGAGCAAGTCGGTTCGGCAAATGATTTTCCTGACACTCAAATTGTTAACCTACTCTATGATGAGAATGGGGATGTTGCCAGAGTTTTCTATCTTAACGATATCCTTACCGGTGAGGAGGTCTCTCGCGGCGATACTGTTTATATGTATGCCTTAAGTGGTGAAAAGCTGTGTATGAGCCATCGTGAAATCAACCAAAATTATGGGCTTAAGTGGAAGTATTACTGGTATTGTGATGCGGCGCCCGTAAGAAATACAGTTATTTTTGTATTGTTTGTTGCTCTGGTCGGTTCAATGGTGGTGGCTGCCAAAAAGAAATAGAAAGAAGAGGTCTTCTGTTGAAGGAAGGCCTCTTTTGCTTTATACAAGTTCTTTTATTATGTTTGGGACGATTTTACGCTTTGTATGGTTTGCAATTGATTTGTAATATAAAAGCAAAAACAGACGTGTTGCATAAGCAAGGCCAAGTCGATTGTTTTTGTTATCTTCTATCATGGCAATAAGCTCGTTGCGGTTAATTTGTTCTCTTGAGCAAATTTCTTCTAGAGCGCACCATTCTTTACGGCAGAGACGCATGCTTGTTCGGCGTTCGTGGATAGTGATAATCTTGTTAGTTAATTTCGTCATAGTTTTATTACTCTAAAATTACAAACTTTAGGTAGTTATAGCATAATTATTTTAATTTGCAATCAGTAACTGTAAAAAATTTTACAAACTACTAATCGGTTACGATTTTATCAATATAATAAAAAGTTCTATTTGTCTCTTTAGACTCGCTTTTGACAAAAAAATGTGTCTCTGCAAACAGAGTCTGAGCCGGCGTTTGCGAGATTTTAAAATGCAATTTTTTTTGATTTTTTTTCGCTTTTTTTGCTTGCAATCTTGGGCTTGTTGTGTTACAAGAGCCCCACGACAAGTGAGGGAAAGGGGCGACTCTGTCTAGCACTTGGGGTATAAAACATAACGTATTCCTTGAATTTCAAGGCTCTGCGAGGTTTAACATTTAGATGGCGAATCTGAAAACAGGTTTTTGCCGTCTAGTTATAGGAAAAGTATTTTAATATGATGGATACACAAAATATAAGAATTCGCCTTAAAGCTTTTGACCATCGTTTGCTTGACCTCTCTACAAAAGAGATCGTGCACACAGCCAAAAGAACAGGGGCAAACGTCAGAGGGCCGATCCCTTTGCCGACAAGAATCGAGAAATTTACGGTAAACCGTTCTCCGCACATTAATAAAAAATCTCGTGAGCAGTTCGAAATCCGTACTCACAAGAGACTTCTCGACATCGTAGATCCCACACCGCAAACAGTTGACGCTTTGATGAAGCTGGATCTGGCTGCCGGTGTTAATGTGGAAATTAAATTGTAATAACGTTAATGTTGGCTTTTTGGAGTTTTTGGAAAAGTCAACCAATTAAGAAAAGGAAAAAATAATAATGCGTACGGGTCTAATCGCAAAAAAGCTTGGAATGTCACGCGTGTTTGAAATGGACGGAACTCATATTCCGGTTACTGTTTTGCATGTGGACGGGCTTGAGGTTGTTGACGTCAGAACCAAAGAGAGAGACGGGTATACCGCCGTTCAGCTGGGCTGCGGAAACATCAAAGCCAAGAACCTTTCCAAACCGTTGAAAGGTCATTTCGCCAAAGCTAATGTTGAGCCGAAAAAGAAATTGGCAGAGTTCAGAGTTTCTGAAGATTGCTTGCTTTCTGTCGGCGATAAATTATCTGTAGAACATTTTGTTCCCGGTCAGTTTGTTGATGTTTGCGGAACATCTATCGGTAAAGGTTTTGCCGGTGTTATGAAACGTCACAACTTTGCCGGTTTGGAAGCTTCTCACGGTGTATCTATTTCTCACCGTTCTCATGGTTCTACAGGACAAAGACAAGATCCCGGTAAAGTATTTAAGGGCAAGAAAATGGCCGGCCATATGGGTGATGAGCGCGTTACCGTTCAGAACTTGAAGGTTGTGTCTGTTGACGCCGATAAGGGGTTGATTATGGTTAAAGGTGGTGTTCCGGGTTGTGAAAACAGCTGGGTTTATATTACCGATGCCGTTAAGAAACCTGCATCCGTCAAATTGCCGATGCCTGCCGGTTTGAAAAAAGCTGATGAACCTGTTGCAGTTAAAGCCGAAACCCCGGCTGAGAATGCATAGAAATTAAAGGATTAAAATTATGAAACAGGACATCTTAAATTTAGATAATAAAAATGTCGGGACAATCGAGCTTGACGAATCTATTTTCGGTTTGGAAGTTCGTCCGGATATTTTGCACCGTGTTGTTGTTTGGCAGTTGGCCAGACTACAATCTGGTAACCATAAGACCAAAGGTCGTTCCGAGGTTGCCTTGACACCGGCTAAGCCGTTTAAGCAAAAAGGCGGCGGACGCGCTCGTCAGGGTTCTCGCAAAGGTACCCAATTTAGAAAAGGTGGTGTCGTATTCGGCCCAGTCGTTCGTGACCATTCTCATGAGCTGACCAAGAAGTTTAGAAAACTTGGTTTGAAAACTGCTCTCTCTGCTAAGGCTAAAGAGGGTAATTTGGTTATTATCGACGAAGCCAAGTTGGCTGCTCCCAAAACCAAAGAGCTCCAAGATAAATTGGCTGCTTGCGGTTTGACCAACAGCTTGTTCATCGACGGAAAAGAAGTTGATATGAACTTTGCTTTGGCCAGCAGAAACATTATTGGTGTTGATGTATTGCCGACCGTTGGTGCCAACGTATATGACATCTTGAGAAAAGACAAACTGGTTTTGACTAAAGACGCAGTTGTTTGCTTAGGAGAAAGATTGAAATGAGTAAGTCCAGCAAAACAAACAATGTAACTGCAAAAATGTACGATACTCTCGTTCGTCCGGTTATTACCGAGAAATCCATGATTTCTTCCGAGGCCGGTAAGGTTACGTTCTTGGTTCCTTTGTCTGCCAGCAAAGATGACGTTAAGGCTGCTGTTGAGGCAATCTTTAATGTTAAGGTAAACAAGGTTAATACAATTCGTCAGTTCGGCAAAGAAAAACGTTTCAAAGGCTATGTCGGTCAGCGTTCTGACTTCAAGAAAGCCGTTGTTACTTTGGCCGAAGGTCAAAACATTGATGTTACTACAGGGATTTAGAAAATGGCATTAAAAAATTATAAGCCCACATCTCCTGGACTTCGTCAGCTCGTTATCGTTGATAGAAGCGAGCTCTACAAAGGAAAACCCGAAAAGACTTTGACTGTCGGTTTGACTAAAACAGGCGGTCGTGACAATTTCGGTCATGTTACCAGTCGTAGAATTGGTGGCGGTCATAAACGCAAATTGCGCGTGATTGACTTTAAGCGTAACAAATTTGATTCAGAGGCTACAGTTGAGAGAATCGAATATGATCCTAACCGCTCTGCTTTCATTGCTTTGATTAGCTATGAAGACGGCGAAAAGGCTTATATCTTGGCTCCGCAAAGACTGAAAGCCGGTGATAAGGTTATATCTTCTGCTAAAGCTGATATTAAGCCGGGTAATGCTATGCCTTTGAAGAACATGCCGGTTGGTACCATTATTCACAACGTTGAGCTCAGAGCTGGTAAGGGTGGACAGTTGGTTCGCTCTGCCGGATGCTATGCTCAGTTGGTTGGTAAAGATGCCGGTTATGCTCAGTTGAAATTGAGCAGCGGTGAACTTCGGATTGTACGTGAAGAGTGCTTGGCTACTGTCGGCGCCGTTTCCAATCCGGATAACCAGAACAAGTCACTTGGTAAAGCCGGTCGTAATCGTTGGCTGGGTAACCGTCCGGTTTCCCGTGGTGTTGCGATGAACCCGGTTGATCACCCGCATGGTGGTGGTGAAGGCCGCACCTCCGGTGGTCGTCATCCGGTTACTCCGTGGGGTAAACCGACCAAGGGTTACAAGACTCGTACTAACAAGAAGACGGATAAGTTCATTATGAGAAGCCGTCATGATAACAAGAAGAAATAAGGAGATTTGCATATGACACGTTCCGTATGGAAAGGGCCGTTTGTTGATGGCTATCTTCTGAAAAAAGCTGAAGCAGCTAAGGCTTCCAGCCGTAATGAAGTGATTAAAATCTGGTCTCGCCGTTCTACAATGTTGCCGCAATTTGTCGGCTTGACATTCGGTGTCCACAATGGTCACAAGTTTATCCCGGTTTTGGTTACCGAGGATATGATTGGTCACAAATTTGGTGAGTTTGCTCCGACCCGTACTTTCTACGGCCACGCTGCAGACAAAAAAGCTAAGAGAGGTGCATAATGAGCAAATCTAAAGATGCTAGAAGAGTTGCCGCAAATGAGGCTTTGGCCGTTTGCCACTCTATTCGTACTTCTCCGCGCAAACTGAATTTGATTGCCGCTTCTATCCGTGGTTTGAATGCTTCTAAGGCTGTTGCCGAGCTGAGCTTTTCTAAGAAGAGAATCGCAAAAGTAGCTTTGGCTATTTTGCAATCAGCTATTGCTAACGCTGAGAATAACCACCAGTTGAACATTGATAAGCTTTTTGTTAAAGAAGCTTTCGTGGGCAAGGGTTTAGTAATGAAACGTATGCACGCCAGAGGTCGTGGACGTGGAGCTAGAGTTTTGAAACCTTTCTCCAACATGACCATTGTTGTTGCTGAGCGTGGGGAGTAAACTAATGGGACAAAAAGTAAATCCTACCAGTCTTCGTCTCGGGGTTAACCGTACATGGGATTCCCGTTGGTATGCAGATGAAAAATATGCTGACTACCTCCTCGAAGATGTTAAAATTAAAAACTTTCTGAAAGAAAAACTGGCTCAGGCCGGTATCAGCAAGATCGTTATTGAACGTCCGGCCAAAAAAGCCCGCGTTACCATTCATTCCGCTCGTCCGGGTGTGGTTATCGGCAAAAAAGGTCAGGATATCGAGGTTCTGCGCAAAGAAATTCAGAAAATGACAGACTCTGAAGTTCAGTTGAATATTCTGGAAGTCAGAAAGCCGGAACTCGATGCCAAATTGGTGGCTGACAGTGTTGCTCAGCAGTTGGAACGCCGTGTGGCTTTCCGTCGTGCTATGAAACGCGTTATGCAGTCTGCTCTCCGTTTGGGCGCTGAAGGTATCAAGGTTTGCTGCTCTGGTCGTTTGGGCGGTGCCGAAATTGCCAGAACAGAGTATTATCGTGAAGGTCGCGTGCCTTTGCATACTCTGCGTGCTGACATTGACTATGCAACTTCCACAGCTCACACCACTTATGGTGCCTGCGGCGTAAAAGTTTGGATCTATAAAGGTGAGATTATGGCTCATGATCCGATGGCTCAGGACAAAAAGTTGGCTGAACAGAAATAAAGGTAAATAGAAATGTTAAGTCCTAAAAGATTAAAGTTCCGCAAACAGCATAAGGGTCGTATTCACGGCCTGGCCAAAGGCGGATCAAGCTTAGATTTCGGTTCATATGGATTGAAGGCTTTGACTCCGGACCGCATTACCGCTCGCCAGATTGAGGCTGCACGTCGTGCGATTACCCGTGAGATGAAAAGAGCCGGAAGATTATGGATCCGAATTTTCCCAGATGTTCCTGTATCAGACAAACCTGCTGAGGTTCGTATGGGTAAAGGTAAGGGCTCTGTAGAGTTCTGGGTTGCCAGAGTTAAACCAGGTCGTATTCTGTTTGAGGCAGAAGGAATCGATGAAGAGACCGCACGCGCAGCTTTTGCTTTGGGTGCTGCCAAATTGCCGATTAAGACCAAGTTTGTTAAAAAACTTAATTCAGAGCAAGGAGCCTAAAAATGGTTAAAACAAAAGATCTTCGTGCTATGAGTATTGATGAACTGGAGGCAAAATTGCTCGAATGCAAAAAAGAACAATTTAACCTTCGGGTGCAACAATCTACTGGACAATTACAAAATACTGCTGTATTAAGAAACGTCCGTCGTGAAGTAGCAAAAATCAACACGCTCCTTTCCGAGCGCAAGAAGAATAGTTAGGAGAAAAGAGTATGCCTAAGAGAATTCTTCAAGGTGTTGTTGTTAGTGACAGGCAGGATAAGACTGTTGTTGTTCGCGTAGAGCCTCAGGTTATGCATCCTGTATATAAAAAGTTCATCAAGAAAAGCAAAAAATATGCTGCTCATGATGAAAACAATCAGTGCAAAGTCGGGGATACCGTCCGCATTATCGAATCGGCTCCGTATTCTAAGACAAAGTGCTGGACAGTAATGTCAAATAGTGAAGACAACGCCTAGAGAATGTTAACCGACTGGTGCGGTGTCTGAAAAGATTTTTCGGGGCGGAGATATTTCAAGTTTATCTCCGCCGTCGGAAAAAACTTCTGAACCGCGAAGTTGATTAACTTAAACAAAAGAAAAGGAATTGAAAAATGATTCAAATGCAAACCAACCTTGATGTAGCCGACAACTCTGGCGCACGTCAGGTGCAGTGCATTAAGGTTCTTGGCGGGTCCAAGAGAATGCACGCTTCTGTAGGTGACGTTATTGTAGTGTCTGTTAAAGATGCTATTCCTAAGGGTCGTGTTAAGAAAGGTGATGTTATGAAGGCTGTTATTGTTCGTACGGCTTCTGACATTAGACGTAAAGACGGATCTGTTATCCGTTTTGATAAAAACGCCGCAGTTTTGATTAACAAAGACGGTGAGCCTATCGGTACTCGTATCTTTGGCCCCGTTACCAGAGAATTGCGTGCCAAGAAATTTATGAAAATTATTTCATTAGCACCGGAGGTATTATAATGCCTAAGTTGAAAATTAAAAAGGGTGACCAAGTTGTAATTTTGTCAGGTGATGACAAAGGCAAAACTGGTGAAGTAGTAAAAGCTATGCCTAAAGAGAATAAGGTTGTGGTTCAAGGTGTTAACTTGGTTAAACGTCATACAAAACCCAGCCAGACAACTCCGGGCGGAATTGTTACTAAAGAAGCGCCAATCCATGTTTCTAACGTGGCTCTTGCTAAAGACGGCAAGGCTACCAAAATCGGATATAAAACCGTTGACGGGAAAAAAGTGCGCGTTGCTCGTAAAACCGGTGAAGTAATCGATTAATGGGAGAAAAATTTATGGCAAATTTTGAGACATTGTACAATGAAGTCATAAAAAAATCTCTTGTGGAGAAATTCGGTTACACCAACCCACATGAGATTCCGAAGCTGACTAAAATTGTATTGAATATGGGTATCGGCGATGCCGTTACCGATAAGAAAAAGCTCAACAACGCTGTTGAGGAGCTCGCTTTGATCGCCGGTCAAAAACCGGTTGTTACCAAAGCTCGTAAGTCGATTGCTACCTTCAAAGTAAGAGAAGGCATGCCGATTGGCTGTAAAGTAACTTTGCGTTCTACCAGAATGTATGAGTTTCTGGAAAGACTGATTAACATGGCTTTGCCCCGCGTTAGAGACTTCCACGGTATTACCGGTAAGAACTTTGACGGAAGAGGTAACTTTGCTTTTGGTATTAAAGAGCAAATCATTTTCCCCGAAATCAACTATGATAAGGTTGAGAATGTTCGCGGTATGGATATTTGCATCTGCACAACTGCAAAGACTGATGAAGAAGCTAAGGCTCTTCTGACCGGCTTTAACCTTCCTTACAAGAAATAAGGGGAAAAAGAATGGCAAAAACAAGTTCAGTTTACAGAAACTTGAAAAGAGCTAAAATGGCTGAGAAGTTCGCTTCTCGTCGCGCTAAGCTCAAAAAGATAGTTATGGATAAAACAGTCTCTCCGGAAGAGAGATTCCAAGCTACTTTGAAATTGGCTGAATTGCCGCGCAACTCTGCAAAGATTCGTTATCGTAATCGTTGCAAGCTTACGGGGCGTTCTCGTGGTGTTTACCGGAAATTCGGTTTGGCTCGTATCGAACTCAGAGATATGGCCAGCTTTGGTGAAATTCCCGGTTTGGTTAAATCTAGCTGGTAGGAGGGAAGATATATGTCTATGTCCGATCCTTTGGGCGATATGCTCACACGCATTAGAAACGCACAAAGAGCGAAGAAGAGTGAGGTTGTATCTCCGGCTTCCCGCTTGCGTGAAAATGTTTTGGAAGTTCTTAAAAAAGAAGGTTACATCTTGGGTTATGAGCGCGTTAACGTTCGTCCGGGTGTCGATGAACTTCGTATTAAATTGAAGTATCACGAAGGTACTTCTGTTATTACTGAAATTTACCGTGTATCTACTCCGGGACGTCGGGTTTATTCCAGCGTTAAAGACTTGCCCAGAGTTTATAACGGTCTTGGTATTTCCATTATTTCAACTCCGGCAGGTGTTATGAGCGACAATGAAGCTCGTAAGGCCAATGTCGGCGGCGAAATTTTGTGCCAGGTATTTTAAGGGAGAAATAGGATGTCTAGAGTTGGAAAATATCCGGTTATCGTCCCTGAAGGCGTTAAGGTTGTTGTTGAAGGTAATCTGGTTAAGGCCAGCGGTAAGCTCGGTGAGCTTTCCCATACTTTTGACGCAGATCATATTGCCGTAGAAGTTAATGAAAACAAAGTTGTTGTTACTCCGAAACTTGAGAACAAACATTCTCGCGCTTTGTGGGGTACCACCAGAGCTAATATCAACTGCATTGTAAAAGGCGTTCATGAAGGTTTTTCTAAGAATCTTGAGTTGGTGGGCGTTGGTTATAAAGCTCGTGTTGAAGGCAGCAATAAATTGGTTTTGTCTCTCGGATTTTCTCATGATGTTCCGGTTGAGGCTCCCAAAGGTATGAAAGTTAGCTGCCCGAGCGCTACTCAGATTACAATCTCTGGTGCCGATAAGCAACTTGTTGGTCAATTTGCCGCGGAAATTCGCAAGTTCAAAAAACCTGAGCCCTACAAAGGGAAAGGCGTAAAATATGAAGGTGAATACATCCGTCGTAAAGAAGGCAAGAAGAAATAAGGAATGAATTAAATGAGTACGCCAAGAGAATTGTTTCAAAAGAGAAGAGACCGTATTCGGTCTGCTCTCAAAAAAACTGCGAATGGAAAGATGAGATTGTCTGTATTTCGCAGCAATATGCATGTATATGCTCAGATTATTGACGATACCAAAGGTGTTACGGTTGCTTCTGCTTCTACTTTGGAAAAGGAAGTTCGCGACAACCTCAAGAAATCTTCTAATGTTGAGGCTGCAAGCTTTATCGGTAAATTGATTGCCGAGCGCGCTCTCAAGTCCGGAGTTAATGAAGTTGTCTTTGACCGCAGTGGCTATATCTATCATGGCCGTATTAAGGCTTTGGCTGATGCAGCTCGTGAAGCTGGTTTGAAATTCTAGGAGTTTAAGAAATGGCACAACAAGCTGTAGATCGTCGTAATAATAAGACGGAAAAGAAAGAGGAACTGGTTGAGAAACTGGTTCACATTAATCGCGTAGCCAAAACCGTTAAGGGCGGCCGCACAATGTCTTTTGCCGCTATCGTTGTCGTTGGTGACCAAAAAGGTCGCGTCGGTTTCGGTACGGGTAAGGCCAGTGAGGTTCCCGAGGCTATTACCAAGGCTACCAATGAAGCTAAGAAAAACATGGTTCGCATTCCGTTGCGTGAGGGAAGAACTCTTCACCATGATATCGCCGGTCGTTTCGGCGCTGGTAAAGTTTATCTTCGTACTGCTCCTGCCGGTACCGGTGTTATTGCCGGTGGCCCGATGCGTGCTATTTTCGAAGTTTTGGGTGTTCAGGACGTGGTTGCCAAATCATTGGGCTCAAACAACCCCTACAATATGATTAAGGCTACTTTTAACGCTCTGGAAGCTATCAATTCACCTCGTATGGTTGCTGCTAAACGCGGTAAGAAAGTTGGAGATATCGTCAGCCGCCGCGAAAACACCAGCAATGCTAAACTCGCTGTTGAGGAGGCATAATTATGGCTAATAAGAAAACAATTAAAGTTACCCAAATTAAAAGCCCGATCGGTCGTCCGGCCGATCAGAGAGCTACTTTGATCGGTCTCGGATTGAACAAGATGTATAAGACTGCTGAGCTTGAAGATACATCTGCTGTTCGCGGGATGATTAAGAAGGTTGCTCATCTGGTTAAAGTCGAGGAGTAAAACTTGCAAAGCGGGCTTCAAATCCACGGATTTGAGAGCTTATGTACTAAATTGGTACACCGCGCCCTCAAATCCGTTGATAGCAAGCCCACTTATCAAGTTTTATAAGGTCGCTTAGTAAATTTTAAGGTGAAGAAAAATGAAACTTAATGAAATTAAAGATAACCAAGGCGCTCGCAAAGACCGTAAACGTGTCGCCCGCGGTATCGGCTCCGGCTCCGGCAAGACGGCCGGCCGTGGTCAAAAAGGCCAGAAGTCTCGTTCAGGTGTTGCCGTAAACGGGTTTGAAGGCGGACAAATGCCGATTTATCGTCGTTTGCCCAAACGTGGTTTTAAGAATCCGTTCGCCAAGGTATTTGCCGTTGTTAACTTGGATACCATTCAAAAGGCTATTGACGCCGGTAAGCTGAATGCTGAAGATGTTTCTGTTGCATCTTTACAGGCTGCAGGTATCATCAGCAAGACTTTGGACGGTGTTCGTTTGTTGGCTCGCGGTGCCGTTACCTCTAAAGTTAACGTTAGTGTTAACTCTGCTTCTAAAGCTGCCGTTGCTGCAGTTGAAAAGGCCGGTGGTAAGGTAAACCTTATCTAACAGACGCTTAGTCGCAAAGATTCAGAAGGCGGGAAATTCAGTGTCCGATGAGACGTGTGAATTTTCCGCTTTTTTGTTCTAAGTATTGTAAATTTTTGAAAATTGACAGCCATTAGGTCTTGTTTTTCTTTGTAAAAAATTGTTTTTTGGTGTAAAATCTTTTTAGTTATGGTTTTGTGGAGAAAAACAATGTCTTCTGTCAGCGTAGGGCGCCGGGTTGATAAAACAGAAGAAAATTTAAATGGTTGGTGTGAGGTTGAGCAGATCTCTCCCGATGAGGTTTGTGTTGTCTGTTTGGGAGAGGACGGGACTCAGGATACCAGAGCGGCAAATGGCAGTGTTAAGGGATTCCAGGAAGAGATAGATAAGGTTTTTGGAAAGGGGATTCCTGTTTATGGTGTCGCTTATAATTTTGCAAAGGGAGGGCAAAATAAAACCCGCAAAATGGAATATGTTCGCCGAGGGATGATTAATTCTCAAGAGCAGCGCGAAAAAATTGCGGCGATGAATAATGGGCAAGAGCCTGATCTTGCTTATATTGAAGAAATTTATAAACGCGTTATTGAGCCCAGGATTATCAAAAATAAGGGAACTGAACGGATAGATGTTGAAGAGGCCTCAGCCAATTTACGTAAAATTACATTTATGGCTCATTGCCATGGTGCATTTGTGGCACTAAAATTGGAAGACGTTATGGCTCAAAAGATGTCTGCGTTGGGGGATTCTGCCAAGGAGCGGGGCCTGATCCAAAGACAGATGTTGGTGGTGGCTCAGGCTCCGGCGTGTCCGCTTGGGGTTTCAAAATCTACGGTTGTTAGTTTTTTATCTGCAAATGATAGTGAGATGCCCCGTCCTTTGAATTATTTATCAACTTATGTCGATAAGAAAATGCGTGAAGATCGGGCCTATACTTATGCTGTTATGGAAAATGATGCTTTAGGAAAAGCTGCTACCAAGCCATTTAAGCTAAAGCCAAGTTTTCTTCCAGGAGTTATGGGTAATTGTTTTTTGATTAAACAAAAATATACTTATGATAAGAAAGAGGGGCCGTGTCTTATAAATGAAAAGGAACATGGCTTTGTCGGCTTTCATGATGAAGAACTGACGCCGGATGGAAAAGTTCTGCAAAAATTTGCTTTTAATACCATGATAAATGGAATTAAAAATTCAAAGCAGCAATCAAAAAAATTGGTTCCTTTGCCAGAAATTGAAACTTTGGTTTGTCAGGATGAAAAAGAACGCAAAGTTTTTAAGTTGATGAAGCAAAATGGTGAGAAATTGATGCAAGATGTCTATAGTTACGGCCGTGGTTTGATTGCTGCGTGGCGGCAAAAGCAAAAATGAGCCGTTATGCCTTTTTATTTTATAATTTATTGCTGATAAGTATAAAATTGTTGAATTAAAAATTTTTTAGTGTATTAATATCTTAGCTTAAAAGGACTAGTTTTAGTCCTAGTTGTTTGTTTTAAATAATAGATTAAGGAAATAAAGATGGTTTCACTGGCAGAGAAAATGGCCGCCAACCTTGATATGTCGGCCTTTGGCAAAGCAGAAGAACTCAAAAAAAGACTATGGTTTACCGTATTGGCGTTAATCGTTTTCAGATTGGGAACGTTTATTCCCTTGCCGGGAATTGATCCTCATATTCTCTCGGAGATTTTTGAGCGTAATTCCGGCGGTATCTTGGGTATGTTTAATATGTTTGCCGGTGGTGCTTTGGAGCGCATGACCATTTTTGCTCTAAACATTATGCCCTACATCTCCGCATCCATCATTATCCAGCTCGGACAATCCGTGATTCCGTCTTTGATGGCTCTCAAAAAAGAAGGTGAGGCCGGGCATCGCAAGGTAACACAGTATACCCGCTATCTGACTGTATTGATTACCATTATCCAAGGTTATGGTATTGCTGTTGGATTGGAGAGTATGACCGGATCCGCTGGATTGTCTGCCGTGGTTATGCCCGGATTTATTTTCCGCTTTACAACCATTGTTTCTTTGGTCGGTGGTACCATGTTTATCGTTTGGTTGGGTGAGCAAATTACAGCCCGCGGTGTTGGTAATGGTTCTTCTTTGATCATTACGGTCGGTATTATTGCCAATATTCCGAGTGCTTTGGCTCAGACTTTTGAGTTGGGGCGTGTCGGCTCTATGTCTGCGCCGGTTATTTTGATGTTGATGGCAATGGTTTTGGGTTTGATTTACTTAATCGTATTTGTTGAAAGAGCTCAGCGCAAAATCATTATTCAATATCCTAAGCGCCAGGCCATGGGGCGTATGGCATCTGCTGAAAGCTCTCATTTGCCGCTTAAAATTAACCCGACAGGTGTTATCCCGCCGATTTTTGCCAGCTCTTTGTTGCTGTTGCCGATTACAATTGCTAATTTGAGTGCTGAAAATGGTCCGGTTTGGGTGCAAAACTTGAGCCAGATGTTGAGCCACGGACAGCCTCTGTACTTGGCATTGTATGCATTTTTAATTGCTTTCTTTGCTTTCTTCTATACCGCAATCGTATTTAATCCGGAAGAAACAGCCGAAAACCTTAAAAAACATGGCGGTTTTGTCGCCGGTATTCGTCCGGGCAAAAATACGGCTGACTATCTTGACTATGTTATTACTCGTTTGACTGTGTTGGGAGCTGTATATTTGGTCGGCTTGTGTATCTTGCCGGAGATCCTCATCAGCAAGCTTTCTGTTCCTTTTGTTTTGGGTGGTACAACCTTGCTCATCGTGGTTCAGGTTACAATGGATTTTGTAACTCAGATCCAATCTCACTTAATTGCTTATCAATATGAGTCTTTGATTAGAAAGGCTTCTTTGGCAGGAAGAAAGAAACGCTAATGAGTAAAAACGGTTTGGGACTTCATGTGGTTTTGACCGGAGCTCCCGGGTGTGGTAAGGGTACTCAGGCTCGCCTGTTGAAAGAAAAAGCGCACATCTGCCATCTTTCAACGGGGGAGATGCTGCGTGCCGAGGCTGCTAAAAAAACGCCCGAGGGCTTGGCTTTAAAAGAGGTTTTGGATAAAGGTGGTTTTGCTACCGATGAGATGATCATCAACATGGTTTCCAAGCGAATCGACGAGGATGATTGTAAGAACGGTTTTATTTTGGACGGTTTTCCGAGAACTTTGCCGCAGGCAGAAGTTTTAGAAAAAATGCTTGAGGATAAAGGAATCAAGCTTGATGCCGTTATTGAAATCCAGGTTCCTGATGAGATTATTATGGAACGTATTCTCGGGCGTTATGCCTGCATGAAGTGCGGACAAGGTTATCATGACAAATATCAGAAACCTCAAATCTATGGCGTTTGTGATAAATGCGGCGGTACCGAATTTTATCGGCGAATCGATGACAATCGAGCTACGGTACAGAACCGACTCGTTAATTATCGGGCACTAACCTATCCAACCATTCCTTATTTTGAGAAAAAAGGACTCTTGAGAACAGTGGATGGTACCGGCTCTATTCCCGCTGTTGCCGCAAAAATTGATGAGATTTTGGGTATAAAATAGAAAACTTGAACTTCGATTTTAAGAAAAATTGACTTTTTTCTAAAAAAAAGGTAAATCTTTGTTGACACAAATAAATTTTAGCCTATAATCCGGCTTAATTTTGAAAAGTGGTGATCAACTTTTTAAATGTAATTAATAATATCTAGATAAATGGAGAGTTAACTTGGCTCGTATAGCTGGTGTAAATATCCCGACTGCCAAAAAAATTGAAGTCGCTTTGACTTATATTTATGGTATCGGTAGAAAAACTGCTCAAGACATTTGCGCAAAATCCGGAGTTTCTGCTGACCGCCGCGTTCACGAATTGAGTGATGATGAAGTTGCCAAAATCCGTGATGTCATTGATCATGATGTCGTTGTTGAAGGTGAACTTCGTCGCGAGGTCGGCGTTAACATTAAAAGATTAATGGACCTCGGCTGCTACAGAGGTTTGCGTCATCGTAAAGGTTTGCCCGTTCGCGGTCAGAGTACAAAACAAAATGCTCGTACCCGTAAAGGTAAGCGCAAGACTGTCGCTAATAAGAAAAAGTAAGGTAGGTTGTTAAATGGCAAAAGCAGTAACACAACGTGTTAAAAAGAATGAAAAGAAGAATATTACGGCAGGCGTCGCACATATTAATTCTACTTTCAACAATACAAGAGTAACCATCACTGACGCTCAAGGCAACACTGTTGCTTGGTCTACCTCTGGTGCACAGGGCTTTAAAGGCTCTCGTAAGTCTACCCCTTATGCCGCTCAGGTTGCCGCCGAAGAGGCCGGCAAGAAGGCTCAGGAGCATGGTATGAAAACTTTAGAGGTCGAAGTTAAAGGCCCAGGTTCTGGTAGAGAATCTGCTATCAGAGCTTTGCAAGTCGTAGGATTTACCATCACAACTATCCGTGATGTTACTCCTATTCCTCATAATGGCTGTCGTTTGAGAAAAAGACGTCGCGTCTAATTTGTTGTCCAGCGGTTATGAGATCTAAAACGGTCTCATAACTTCTGGTTTTTTCTGAACTTTGCATATGCAGTAATAAAGAGGATACCCCCGTGATTCAAAAGAATTGGCAAGAACTTATTAAACCGACTAATTTGGAAGTTTCTCCGCTTGAGGGCGGAAATAAAGCCAAAATCGTCGTTGAACCTTTAGAAAGAGGCTTCGGCTTAACTCTTGGTAATGCTCTCAGAAGAGTTTTGTTATCTTCTTTGCAGGGCGGCGCCGTCACCAGTATTAAAATTGATGGCGTGTTGCACGAATTTTCCGTCGTTCCCGGTGTTAGGGAAGACGTTACAGACATCGTCTTGAATGTTAAGTGCTTGGCGGTGGCTCTCCATAGTGAGGGACAAAAGATCATGACACTTAAGGCAGAGGGACCTTGCGAGGTTACCGCTGCCATGATTGAACATGGCCACGATGTCGAGATTATGAACCCGGATCTGGTTATTTGCAACCTTGATGCCGGTGCTAAAATCAATATGGAAATGACGGTCGGAACCGGTAAAGGCTATGTTCCTGCTGCTATGAACAAGCCGGCTGACGCTCCAATTGGATTGATCGCCGTTGATGCTATTTATTCTCCGGTTCGTAAAGTTTCTTACAAAGTTGAGAATACTCGTGTCGGACAGGCTACAGACTATGATAAATTGACCATGATTGTTGAAACAAACGGCGTGGTTACTCCTGAAGATGCCGTCGCTTTGGCTGCTCGCATCTTGCAGGATCAGTTGAAGCCGTTCATTAACTTTGATGAGCCTGAAGCTGAGGTTGAGGTCGAGAAGGAAGAATTGCCGTTTAATCGCAATTTGTTGAAAAAGGTTGATGAGCTTGAACTTTCTGTTCGCTCTGCTAACTGCCTCAAAAACGATAATATTGTTTATATCGGTGATTTGGTTCAAAAAACCGAAGCTGAAATGCTCAGAACCCCGAACTTTGGTCGTAAGTCTTTGAATGAAATCAAAGAAGTTTTGGCTAAAATGGGAATCCATCTCGGTATGGATACTCCTGGTTGGCCGCCAGAGAATATTGAGGAATTGATTCGTCGTTGTGATGAACATTTCTAATCTTTGAGAATTTTGAAAAGCTCCCGATTTTCGGGGGCTTATACATTAAAGGGACAATAAACGAAGTATGCTATACAATGTTTATTGTCCCTAATTGTTTGTGAGGATGTTGCAACATCCTCACAAGTGCCGGCAGCGGCTGAGGCCCAGGGGGCTTAAGT
>CALXVW010000060.1 GCA_944392185.1 uncultured Alphaproteobacteria bacterium | reverse complement strand
TCTTCACCTTGTGCATTAACCAGATATTCGCCGTAGTAAACGTTTTCACCGGTAGCGGGGTCACGAGAGAAGCAAACACCGGTAGCGCAGTCATCACCGGCATTACCAAATACCATGGTCTGAACGTGAACGGCGGTACCCCATTCACCCGGAATATTGTTCAATTTACGATAGGTAATAGCGCGGGCGGCCATCCAAGAACCAAATACGGCGCCAATACCGGCCCACAATTGCTCCCAAGGATCTTGCGGAACAACTTTGCCCAATTTCTGACCGATTTCTTTGTATTCTTTAACCAATTCTTTGAGGTCTTCAGCGGTCAAATCGGTATCAGATTTGTAGCCTTTAGCTTTCTTCATAGCTTCCAAAGCGCCTTCATATTCCTCGATATCGGCACCCAAAACCACGTCAGAGAACATCTGCAGGAAGCGGCGATAAGAGTCATAAGCAAAACGCTCAGAGCCAGAAGCCTTAGCCAAAGCCTTAACGGTTTCATCGTTCAAGCCCAAGTTCAAAACGGTATCCATCATACCCGGCATAGAAACGCGGGCGCCGGAACGAACAGAGAAGAGCAACGGGGTGTTGGCATCGGCAAACTGTTTGCCCATGATGTTCTCAACGCCGGCAACAGCTTCACGAACCTGATCTTTAAGGTCGGCAGGATATGTTTTGTTATTGTTGTAGTAGTATGTGCAAACTTCTGTTGTAACGGTAAATCCCGGAGGAACAGGCAAACCAACCACATTCATTTCGGCGAGGTTGGCACCTTTTCCGCCCAGGAGATTTCTCATGCTGGCATCGCCTTCGGCTTTACCGTTTCCAAATGTATATACCCATTTACTCATGGTTTAGATTTCTCCTTAAGGTTAACGAAAAAATCAGGCAGAAAAATCCGCCCGATGAAATTACATTCGCAAGTAAATTATAACAATAAAACCGATTCTACAAGCAAAAATTCAACATATCTCAACAACAGTTTTAGATATTTGCTCGCGACTCGGGGATGCCCGAGTCGCGAGGGTGAGATTCGGGATAAAGCGGGCGCCAAAATAGACAAAACAAAAAATCATTCGATTCGCGCAAAGATTCGCAAAGCTTTGATTTGATTCGACCCGACTCCTTGCTCTGCTTTATTTTTGGCTATTTTCACTAAAATAAATTTTTGAGTCAAAAGTAAAAATTTGCTTAAAAACGCTTAAAAATCAACCCTCAAACGGCTTTTTTTGTTGTCAAAATCAGCAATTTATGCTATAACTAAAATTGCTAACCTATTATCTTTAGAAGCCATTAATTTTATCATTATGAATCGAAAAAACTTTTTCATTTTTCTCAAACTAACGTGTTTGAGCGATTTGGGAATAGATTTGATTGATTTATAGTGTAGAGAGAAGTGGCAACCACTATACACAACCGTGTTAGCGGCACGGAACTAACGAAATAATAATTTAAAAAATACACAACTATGAAAAATCTCATTTTTGTTACGATGATGATCGCCATGACTTTAGGTCTCGCATCTTGCGAGAAAGACATTTATGCAGATGCTTGGGACAATGGTGGCACGACCCCGGATCTGGACACCTACGAGCTCATCACCGAGCACGTGGGGTTCGCCATCGAGGGAGATATTCTCCTCGACGACCACGACGCTGTTCTGTTAAAGAACGGCGAAGAGGTCGAGCGCCACGCTTACGCTGGCGAGTTTTTACTCAGCCAGAACGAGGTTACGCTGAAGCGCAGCATTGCTGAAAAGCTGCAGAACTCCACCATCAGCTATGTTGATGGTAAATTTGACCTTGCCGGCACCATGATGGTGGCTACGGTCACCCTGCAGAACTGTGACAAGGTATACTTCAACGAGAATGGCAAAACATACTGCCACCCTCAGTTCGCAGAGCAGAACAAGGGAGGCGTTGCAGCATTGAACCTCTGCTCCCCGCAGCCGGACTTTTTGGTACTCCACGCCATTAACGGCGACATCCTTAACGGCGACGTATATTTCGATGACCAGAAATGGCTTGCCGAAATTATCGTCATCGAGGATGATGTCCTTGGCTGGGAGACGGATGACTTCGCAACCGTAACCGACCGTAATACGGTTTCTATCAATGCCTACGAGACCAAAAATGGGGTTCGTACCGGCAGAGTGGAAACTCTCACGGCAGGCTACAGCGCAACCCTCACCGCCGGTGCAATCATCACGAAGACGTCGCAAGACATTCTTCGTCTGATCAGCACCACCGCGACCATGTCGGGCTCGAAGGCCTACTTTAACTACACCCTCGGTAGCGAAAACTTCCAGGGTGAGTGGAGTTGGAGTGCTTCGAGCAATGCAACCTTCACGCTGCCCGACGGCCAGCAGACTACGAAGCCTGTAAAGGCTGACTATTCTGTGAGATCGACTGACCTCTCGATCAACGGCAACGTTTACAGCAATGCAGCCAAGCTGTATGCTGACAACATCGCTGTTGCAGAAGATGTCCAGCTGATTACGGTGAATGTTCCTGCTACGCCGGATTTCCCGGGGTACAAGCCCTACAATACCGAGCAGTGGGCGGTTACTCGTATTTACGATACGAATGCTCTGCAGAGCTTGGTTATTTGGGTTTTCACCCTCCAGAATGTTGAAACCGGCGCCATTGTAGGTGGATACAAAGTTCTAGACGGAAACGGCAACACCGCTGCACTGCCGACACAGCTGCAGAATCTCTCAACTCCTTCGTTTACGTCGCCTTATAGTATGTACTTCAACACCAACACTTCCGCTTGGGAGTATGGTAGTTTAAACCATGCAAACAAAGGGACGCGAAATGAAGTCTGGGAGTATCTCAAATGGGATACCTCAGACAACCAGCCAATGTCAGTTAACATCTCACAAGATGTTGCCGATGACATTGCTTGGTTAGAGGATAATAAGGTAGTCAATGGCAACACCATCACAATTACCTACAATGGTAAAAAATATACCATTGTAACTGAATAATTGTAACTGAATAAATAAATCAATCACCCGCCCCGACCGCTAGCTCAGACGTCATTGTCAAAAGCGAATGGTCGGGGCATTTAAACCCAAAAACAAATGAAAAAGCTCATTTTTGCTGCAGCACTCGCCCTCGTGGCCGCTGCAACCGGATACGGGCAAACCATCCAGGTCGTCTCTGACGCAGAGTACAACAATCTCGTAAAAGAGACGAAGGCGAGCCATAAAGAGGTAAAAACCGTAGCTCCCCAGGTGGAGAACGGTTTCAGAGGTCTTCACATCACCCTTGGCGCAAGCTATGGGAAAGATGTGAATGGCACTGCCTCTCTGGGCTACCAGTTGGGGCGAAACGGAGGCTTCGAATTCGGCGGACAGCTTGAAGCGGGTAACCGTTTCGCTGTTGAGGCCTATGCCAAGCAGAACCTCGGTCGCTACCACGCCGAATCCTTGTTCATTCCTGCTCTCAAAATAGGTGTAGGAGCTTCTGAACAGGATATGTGGTGCGGAGCGTCAACCGACCCCGAGGCACCGCAAGGTGTGAAGCTGGCCTTAGCTTGCCCGCGTATGGGCGTCTCTGCGATTGCAGAGTTTGACCTGAAGTGGAAACCATCACGCAAAGAACCTCGGCTCTACGTGGAATTCTACGGTGGCTGTCGCTTAACCCCCAGTTGGGGAAAAGAGATGCCAACCGGAACACTCCACTCCGATGGAACCAAGGTCTACAAGATCGACGGACCGTTGGATCGTGAGTGGGGACATTTTTATGGAGGTATCCGTCTCGGATGGGCTTTGTACAGAATTAAATAGCCCATCAATATTATTATAAGCAGCAGCCGTCACACTGACCCTTCGGGATCAGGAGGCGGCTGTTGTATTTTTAAAACCAAAAAAGCCTGCTCTCTCAAGCAGGCTTTTTTTTTTCTTCTCATCCAATCAGGCTTAGAATGTATAGCGCAAACCACCATAATATACATGGGCATTCAGCTCAGCTTTATTAAGCTTATTAAAGTTCATATATTGGTAGCCCATATCAAAGTTCAAGCAACGATTCAGACGCAAAGACAAACCGCCACCCCATTGCCAAGAGAAATTAGTTTTATCTCTTTCAAACTGATTATAACGATTTCCGTCCCTGCTGGTATCATAGCTCTTAAAATCAAGACGAGTTACACCAATACCTCCCATAATATAGGGGCTAATCCAGTAGTTGGGCATAATATCAAAATAAGCATTCAACATGAAACTATCTGTCTCAATTTCCGTATGGTTGGAACCAAGAACACTCCCATCATCAGCCTTAATTTTATAATCATCATCACTATCGGCACGAAAAATATATTCACCTTCAAGACGGAAATATTTGTACTTATAACCCAAAGCACCAGAAACCTGCCCAACCCCGGTAAAATCAGCTTTTGATTTGGTTGTTGCGTTATCTCTCTTATATGAATTGTAGTTATAATCGGTATATCCTCCTCTAAGGGCGACATAGAAACCGTCACGAGCCTCGGCAACAGAGCTGACAGCCAAGGTCAAAACCAAAGCAGATGCAGCAGTGGCAAAAATCTTATTCATCAATAACTCTCCCTTTCGTTAATTTTGTCCAAAACTACCATGACTTATAAAAATAATCAAGCTTTTTTTTATAATTGCCTCAAGTTTAATCACAAAGATATTATAAAAGAGTTAATATCCCCAATTTTCCACACCTCACACATTTGTCACCGCCCCAACATTGCCAAGCCTCAAAGCGTTTCCCTCTTATGCCACAAAGAAATGCTGGAAATCTCAGAAAATAGCTATATAATATTTGGCAGCAAAATAAATTAAAGGAGTTTTGATTGATGAAGCATCTCAGTACTTTCTTACTGGCTTTTTTATTTGGTTTATGTAGCAATTCTGCTTTGGCTCAAGAAGCCACCCCTGCTTGGCAACCAAACCCTGAACACTCCGTCATACTAGAAGAGATTGCTTCTGCCATTGGCCCTTCTGCGCTTGAAAACATCAACAACGCCGAGCAAATTTTTTGCTACCAAATCACCAATCGGCCGGAAAACTACACCGGCTATACCATAGACGGTATGGCCATTGTCGGCTTCTGCGGCATCATCAACAAAGAACTCCAAACCATGATCACCTCTGAGTTATTCATGAACCCTGACAATATTGTCTTTGATGTTACCGAAAACTGCATCATTCGCCCCAAAGTTATGTTGCGATTTGTTCGTGGTGTAGATTTCACCGATGTTTTGCTCTCCTCCCCCTGTCATGCCTTTGCCATTTTCTATGGCGGCAAAGTCAATGCCTTCAACGCCAAACCGGCCGCCCAGATTATTGACGCACTCATCAATCCCCTGATCAAAGGCAAGGTTGATTTTGCCTCCCCGGCTTTGTTCAACCAGCTGCTGCCCATCGGTGTTGCCCAAACCGAGGAGCAAAAACAACTCCTCAACAAAAAGAACGAGCCCATCCGCAATTGGATAAAAGCTCAAGAAGAGGAAGAAAACAATGCCCCTAAAGGCTGGAACAAATTAAAAATGAAGAAATAAAAACATGAAATTACATATTGCTTACCAAGGCGTGGCCGGAGCCTACTCCCATATTGCCTCTAAAACTCTTTTTCCCGATGCGGAATACATCCCTTGCTTTAGTTTTGCGGAGGCATTTGCCCTCGTCCAGCAAGAAAAAGCTGATCTGGCCGTCATTCCGGTAGAAAACTCCAACGCCGGCCGCGTGTCAGATGTCCACCTTTTACTGCCGCAAACAGGACTATCCATCAGCGGTGAGTTTTTTCTTAAAATAGAACACCAACTATTAGGTCTGCCCGGCAGCCGCTTGGAAGATATCAAACAAGCCCTTTCTCATCCACAGGCATTGGCACAATGTTCCAAATTTTTGAGCTCCAATAACATCACGCCCAAGGCCGAAAGTGATACAGCCATTTCTTGTGAAAAGATAAAGTCCCTACAAGATAAATCCTGTGCCGCCATTGCCTCTGCCCTGGCGGCAGAAACCTACGGGCTTGAGATCTTGGCCTCTAATATTGAAAACGCCTCCAACAACACCACGCGGTTTTTGATTATGTCGCCGCACAACCAAATCCCCGAAGACGACGGCGGTGATTTCATCACCTCTTTTATATTTAGAGCAAAAAATATTCCGGCCTCTTTGTACAAGGCCTTGGGAGGATTCGCCACCAACGGCATTAATATCACAAAACTTGAAAGCTATTTGCTGGACGGCAAGTTTGTGTCAGCTCAATTCTATGTTGAGATTGAATCTCACCCCTCGCGCATAGCATTCAAAAACGCCTTTGCCGAGCTTGAGTTCTTCTCAACCTATGTTCACATGCTGGGCACCTACCCCGCACACCCATATAGAAAAGTATAAGATTAGAATTTAGATTCTGATAAGTTTTTGATTGAAGCATCAATCAATTCATCTTGCGCATGAGCATCTAACTTTTGCGCCAAAACAGCTTTAGCCGTCAAAATTGTGCGCTCAACCGCCAAAGCGGAAATTTCTTTAGCCGCCGAATCTTGGGCAGATTTCACCCGAGCTTTGGCTTCTTTTTCTCTTCTGTTCATATCGTTTTCAAGTTTGCTCATCTGGTCCTTGCGCAACAGATTAATTTCTCGCTCTGAGCGTGCCAAAATTTCAGAAGCCTCTTGTTTGGCCCGACGATATTTGCGCTCATATTCGGCTAAAAGCTTTTGGGCCTCTTCTTTCAAATTTGAAGCATCTTCAATTCTCTTGCCGATTAAGTGAGCTCTCTTGCGCAGCATGTGTCTAAGCATTTTCCACACCGGTCTAGCCAAAGCAACAACTGCCAAAACAAAAGACATAGCGACCCAAAACTCAGCACTCTGATAAAACGGCTCGGCATGTCCGCCCAACTCTTGTGCGGTTGTTTCAAGAGCGTTCACCACACTGTCTGCAGCATCCAAAACCGCATTTTGAGTAGCATCAATAATTTCGCGATTCTCTACGGGCATAATTACTTACCCTCCGTCATCTTAAGGGCTGTTTGGATCTCCTTGGCGGAAACCTTTGCAAAACCGATTTTTTTTTGCTCCATAGGTGTCAGCTCTTCAACCATAGCCTCAACATTTTCCAAAGCTTTTTGCTTGGCCGCGGCGATTTTCTTTTCTCCGGCGGCAATTTCGGCATTAAGTTCTTGGGCAAGCTCTTGCTGCCTACGCTCTATTGTTGTGTTAAGCTCCTCTCTGGTTTTTTGTAGGGAGGCATTAGCCTCATCAGAGGCTTTTTTTAAGGCTTGATTATATTTTTCAAGTGTTTTTTCAACCTTTTGTTTAAGCTCCTCAGCCGCGGCCAAATCAGCATCTATTTTAGCTTTACGCAAATTAATCATCTCTGCTGTTTTGGGAATGATAAACTTGCTCATGATAAACAGCATCAAAAAGAAAGACACACACAGCCAAAAGAACTGTGAGGGAAAAATGCTGAAATCAAGCTGCGGCATAGCCAAACTCCTTAAATTTTAGATACAAGTTTCAAGAAAGATCCCCTTTCTTAGGAGAGGAGTGCACGCACCAAAATTGCTGCCTGCGGCTCCTCTCAAGAAATGGTAACCTCTGCTTAAAAATTAGTTTCCGGTCAACATAACCAGAGCAATAACGAGTGCATACAATGCAATCGCCTCAACGGCGGCAAATCCGGCCCATCCATAAATATCAACATCTTTTTTGACCTGCGGATTGCGTCCGACAGTAGAGATAATGGTTGTCCATACCTGAGACACACCCCAAGCGGCAGCCATCATGGAGAGAGCACACATACCAGCGCCAATATAAGCTAACGGTTCCATTTTATTTCCTTTCCTAGAGTTAGTTAAAATAAGTTTTTCAATCTTAGTGCTCGTGCAAAGCATCACCCAAATATATACAGCTCAGCACCGTATAAATAAAGGCCTGCAACAAAGCAATAAAGATTTCAAAACAAACGATGCAGCAGTTAAACAGCACCGGAATAAAACCCAGCAATCCGAGAGCGGCCACAAAACCGGCAATAATCTTGAGCATAATATGCCCAACCGTCATGTTTGCCACCAAACGGACTGTAAGGCTAAAAGGCTTAGACAAGAAAGAAATCATCTCAATCGGCACGATTAAAGGTGCCAGCGCCATAGGGATTCCCCTTGGCATAAAAGTTCTGAGCCAGCCGATTTTTTTCTTTTTTATACCGATAAGGATGTTGAAAGCCAAAGCAATCAAAGAGAGACTCCCAACCGCCGTCAAATGCGAAGTAAAAGTAAAAGCATAAGGGAACAAGCCCAACAAATTACCAAAAGCCACAAAGAGAAACACGGTAAAGATAAACGGAAAATATTTTAAGCCCTCAATCCCCACATTTTCCCGCAAAAGAGAGGAAATAAATTCATAAATTGTTTCCGGCACCGATTGCGCAACGGAAGGCACCAAAGTCCTTTTGCGCAGACACAAAGCAAACAGCAGAGTCGAAACAGCCACTGCCAACATCATAAACAAAGCAGAGTTGGTAAAAGAGATGTCGATTCCCCCGACCTCAAGAGGTATAATAGGCTTAACGACAAATTGTTCCATCGGGTTGGACACGAATTACTACTCCTTACGTTTCACTTCCTCGCTTTTGGCAAAGCGATAAACATTCAAAACACCGGCGCCACCGCCAAAGAACATAAACAAGATGAGCATCCAAGGTTGGTATCCGGTTAACCTATCCAACAAATAGCCGATAGCAGCTCCGACCAGCACACCCGAAAGTAATTCCACCCCGATTCTAAACCCCACCTTAGAAGCATAGGCGAACTCAGATTCCGGTTTATCCTTACGCGCCAAAGCCTCCTTGGATTTCAAATCACGGATTTTTTGCTCCAGTTGTTTGATGTCCTCAGGTGTTTTCTTCATTCTCAAACTCTACATTATAAAATGTTAAGCAGTTGTTAAAAAGAAGGAGTAATTTTTATTTTTTAGTATGTATTTCAGCCAACCTATCTTCGATTAAAGCGGCAAAGCTTTCATAGGAATGCACGCCGGGCAACATCTCACTCTTGCCTTGAGAAGATATAACAAAAGAAGGCGTGCCCTGGATTCCGAGCTGGCTGATACCATTTTGTCGATTAGAAAGAATCTCGCGGGCATTATCATCATTTTTAAGACAAAGCTCGGCTTTTTCCTGAGGCAGGCCGCTCAAAGCCGCATATTGTTTTAAGACCTTATCCGGATTTCTCGACAATCCCCACTCTCTTTGCTTTTTAAATAACACCTCAATAAACGGAAAATACTTATCCTTATCAACACATTCAGCCAAAAGAGCCGCATTCATAGATTCTTTGTCAATCGGAAACGGAACAAACACAATACGCAATTTTCCCTGATCCACGAATTGTTCTTTTAGCTTTGGCAAGGTATGAAGATGAAAATCAGCACAATGAGAACAACCGAAAGAAGAATACTCATATAAAATAACCGGAGCATTTTTATCTCCGATACTATGCTCATCAGGCAACACGAAGTTGTCCGGAATGTCTGGCAAGTTTGTCAAATCCTCTTGTGCGGCAGCCGGTTGCACCAAAACAATATTGCCATCTTCTGTCATTTCAAAACCCTTGCTGGAAAGGTACATTCCTCCGGCCATAAAGAAGATAACAACTGCAGCCACCAGACTGCTCAAATTTTTAATAACGCGTTCAAACTTCATCCTAACTATTACCCTTATTATTACTGATAACGCTGCATCCGAGCTCAATAAGTTTTTGTTTCAATTCAGGATTTTCAACCCCGTCACTTAAGTCCTTAATATAATTTTCTTCTTCTTTGGTTACAAGTATTTTTTGCACCCCTTGCATATCTTGCGCCTCATCATCTTCAAAACCAAGCTCCGAGTTTTGAATAATGCGGATGTCCGAAATTGCCTGATACCCAAAATAGAAGTTAATTTTTTCCTTAATAATCTTCTCGCGCAATTGGAGCTCTAAGGCAAAAGCTCCCGACGGAACCTCGATTTGCAAACAACCGCCATCTTTACTGCCGCGGCGAGATATAATTTGCTTAGGAAGCGTGTAGGCAGCCACATCCTCACCGACAATTTCTTTCCAATTAGAGAGCAGATCAATCTCCGTAAAACCTTTTTTTCCAAGCAAATTCTTAGCCAGCGGCATCAACATTTTTGCCACCGACTGCAAATCATGAGTCCGCCTCTCCTCACTGATGAGGTTTATTTGCTTATCCTTTTTTACCATACGGAGCAATCTAACAAACAATATCAACAAGGGCAAGCCTTTTGTTGACGAGAGCTAAAGTTTGCGCCTATAATCAGCACCAAATAAGAGGGAGAAAGAATATGGAATGGCATCAGATATTGCATGCTCTGTTATCGCTGATTTTTGTCATCGGCCTATTGTTTTTGACCCTTTGGATATTTAAGTTTTGCGAGCAAAAAGGTCTAAAATGCAAGCTCATCAAAGATCTCAATGCCGGCCGCAGAATAGATATTTTAGAAAAACGCGCCATCGATTCTCGCAACCAAGTTGTGTTGCTTAGGGCTGATCAGACCGAATATTTGATCTTGCTTGGACAAACCGGAAATCTGTTGCTGCAAACCAACTCCCGCCAGGATAAAAAAGATGAATAAAAAATCACTTTTAGCCATTTTAGTTTTTATTTTTGCTGCGCTCTGCTGCACTGAGCCGGCCTTTGCCCAAAGCCTGAATATCAGCCTTGGAGACACACCGAGCGGTACCGCCACGGGAAGAATTTTCAGTGTTCTGATGATGATTACGGTATTGTCGTTAGCACCATCGATTCTGATTATGATGACATCTTTTACCCGTATTATCGTCGTATTTTCCATCACGCGCAGTGCTCTGGCCACCAACGCCACTCCGCCCAACATGGTTTTAGTCTCTCTGGCTTTATTTCTGACATTATTCATTATGAGCCCCACTTTGGAAAAATCGTGGGAAGAAGGCATCAAACCGATGATGGATGAAAAAATAGAAGTTATGGACGGTTTGGAAAAAGCAGCCAATCCCATCAAAGAATTCATGGTCAAAAACACCAGAGAAAAAGATTTGTTATTGTTTAGTGATTTAAGTGGAGAAAAACCGGCTGAAAGCATCGAAGAAACGCCTCTGAAAGTAGCGATTCCCGCGTTTATGATCAGTGAGCTCCGCCGCGCGTTTGAAATTGGTTTTCTGATATTTGTACCATTCTTAATCATCGACATGGTCATCGCCTCGGTTCTGATGTCCATGGGTATGATGATGTTGCCGCCGACGGTTCTGGCGCTGCCGTTTAAGGTCATCTTTTTTGTCCTCGTAGACGGCTGGTATTTATTGGCCGGCAGCTTAATAAACAGTTTCAAATAGTAAAAAAAGCCCCGAGAATTCGGGGCTTTTGTTTTTACCAAACTTCATCATATTCAAGAGCCGGATCATTAAGACGTTCATTATACGCATTATTATCTTTCTCAAAGCCAAATCTAAAATTTGTTAACTGATCATAACCGGTATCGACATAATTGCTGTCCCAACTCCAAGCAGGAGTTTCAGAAATATCACGCCGTTCAAAATAGCAATAAACATTAGCGATAGCGGTCATCTCTTCATTATAAACCGGAAACAGATTCCATACCACCACATTCTGAGAAGCTAAAGATCCTTGTCCCAATTCAGTTAAATACTCTTTATAATCCTGAGCATAATACAAGAATCCCATAATAGCATGCCATCCAATAAAAGTATCATATCTGCTGGGGCCTTGATCTCCAGAACTTTCGGCACTTCCGCCATCCCCCTTTACACCGCTCACGGTAGTATTAAGCCAGGTATTGGTCTGGAACGTTAACGTAAAGCCTGAATTTTCTTTCAAAGCA
>CALXVW010000059.1 GCA_944392185.1 uncultured Alphaproteobacteria bacterium | reverse complement strand
GTTGAAAATTATATCTATTATTATAATAATGAACGTTGTCAGTGGAGCTTAAACAAAATGACACCGGCTCAACGCCGATGCCATTTGCTTAATCCTCCTGCTTGACTTACACCCCTCAGGGGATTTTCTTTTTTCCTCCACTTTCTGGGGTACAGATCACCTCTAGGCGGGGCTTTGACTTTACTGTCTTTATGTTATTTAGTTGCCAAAAATTCCAAGGCTTTTTACCTTGTCTTTAACGCCGCCGACAACGTTGTCGAGGTTCTTTTGGGCAACGTTTTTCAAATCACTCAGACCGCTTTTGACAACCGTTTGAGAGGCTGTTGACAGTATCTTGTTTAAGACTTTAGAAATAGAGGCAACAATGCTCTCGCCTTTGCCCTGGCCGCCGATATCTTTCAGAACAATCTCCGGCAAAACAACGTCTATGGAACTTTCTTCACCGGCAACATTGGTGGCAGCTTTTAATTCTCCGGCTTTAACCGTGAGCTTTTTGATAATGACTTTTTTGGCTGACGCAGAGTTGTCTTTTTCTCCCTTTTCATCTTTGGCTGTTTGAGCCTTTTCAGCAGAAGCGGTGTTTTTGCTAATATTGCTTTGAATTTGTTTGATGTTGTTTTGGGTAACAGATAACATCTCGTAAGTGATAACCGGTTTATCTACCGTGATATCTTCTATTACAATCGTATCACTCATCAGGCTTTTTACATCCAGCTTAACGGAAATACCGTTAAGAGAAAGCAAGTATGGATTTTTGTAGTTTTTGGGGTTGGCAACAGTTAAGCCCCTTATAGATGCGGCGCCGTCAAAGGGAGAGAGGTTGAATCCTTCTAATTTGACCTCAGTACCGGTGACTTCTGAACCAAACTTATTGACAACGCTTTTGACAATAGACTCTAAAGACATCCAGGTGATTGCCACGGCAATGATAATAATTGCCAAAAGGCTTAAAAATATGCGTTTTTTCATACTTGTTTCTCCTTTGGTTAATACTAGTGAAGAGTTTATACCATTTATGCACTTTGGCAAGGTTATTTTTTTAGTAAAAAAGTTGTTGCAAATAAAAAAAATAGAGTCTATATTCCCCTCTGTCAAGATTATGGGTGCGTAGCTCAGTTGGTAGAGCAACTGACTCTTAATCAGTGGGTCTGGGGTTCGAACCCCCACGCGCCTACCAATAAAAAGAGGTCTCCTTTTATGGAGGCCTTTTTTTATTGGTTTAGGTAATGTTGGGTTCGAAGCCCAGAGACTGGGGTTCGACTACCAGCGAAAGCGATACGGGGGTATCGCGGTGAGCGTTAGCGAATGAGCGCCCGTGTAACTCAAGCCTTTGATAAAAGGCGCAGAGTAGCCCCCACGCGCCTACCAATAAAAAGAGGTCTCCTTTTATGGAGGCCTTTTTTTATTGGTTTAGGTAATGTTGGGTTCGAACCAAGGTTCGTCTAGCGAGGTTTGCTCACAAATGTTCGTTTTTTCTCTATGCGGCGATAAAGTCTTTTTTCTCAACAACGTGGTTGTTGGTATCCATCTGGACAATAGTGGGTTTATGTTTGTCCGCTTCTTCCTCATTCATATAAGCATAGGCAATGATTATTACCTTATCCCCTATGGCGACTTTGCGTGCGGCGGCGCCGTTTAGGCAGATATCTCCCTTGCCAGCCGGCCCCGGAATGACATACGTCGATAATCTTTCACCATTGTTGATATCAACCACATCAACTTTTTGATTCTCACGCAAGTTGGCTTTTTTCATTAAGTCTATGTCTATCGTGATTGAGCCGACATAATTCAAATTGGCGTCTGTCACCGTGGCACGGTGAATTTTAGACAGCATCATCTCTATTTGCATAATCTCTCTCCCCCAAGATTTGACGCTCTTATTCAATCACATTTTTCTTAATTTTGCAAGGGGTGAAGCGGAATTCTCACCTCAAAAGCACTATAATACCCATAGCGGGAACGGATATGGACTTTGGCTTCCAGCAACACCGCCAAGCGTTTTACGATACTCAATCCCAATCCTGCCCCGTTGCTTCTGTTATCCTTAACCTCTTTACTCTGATAGAACTCCTCAAATATCAGCCTTTGCTCTTGCTCTCTTATGCCGCAGCCATCATCTATAATCCGAATGCAGGCTTCATCCCTTTCCTTGCGGCAGCTGATTAATATCTTGTGCTTGGCATATTTTAGAGCATTGCTAAACAGATTTCTGATAATCCTCTCCAGTAAAAAACTATCTGTTTCAACCTCAAAATGCCCTATCCTACAGATGACATCCAACCCTTTAGCCGCCGCGGTTTGGTGATATTCCAAGCACAATCTGCAGAAAATCGTGCCAATGTTAAAACGTTGTATCTCAAACTTTATTCCGCCGGAATCAAGTTTGCTGATATCTAACAGATTATCCAACAGCGATTTCAACCCCGCCGCCGAGGCAGATATCTTCTGAACCAGTTTTTGCTGAGAGGCTTTCAGCTTCTCTTCTGACAAAGACTGAACAAAAAGCTGCAGAGCCTGCATGGGTTGCCGTAGGTCATGGCTGGCTTGGGCCAGAAAATATGACTTGGCTTTGTTGGCATCTTCGGCTTTCTTTTTGGCCGCTTTCAGCTCTTCTTTGGCTTTAATCTCCTGTGTTATATCCTGAAATGTTCCCGCAATCTTTTTCTTATCTCCGCTCATTACAAATCCGGCTCTAAAACGGCAGTGGGCAATCTCCCCATCCGGGCGGCGCAAGCGTATCTTTCCCCCAACCAATCGAGCGCCTGAAAAAAGCTTCTTTATTTGCTGCTTATAAAAGCTAAAATCCTCTGCGAAGATCCCTTCTCTTATCAAATTCCGCTTATGGCTTTTGATAACTTTGGCGTAGCCGAAAATGCGATACATCTCCCGAGACCAATAAAACCTCTTGGTCTCAACATCTAACTCCCAATAGCCCAAATGTGCCGTTTTTTCCGCAAATTCTCTTCTTTGGCGGCATTGTCCTAACTCTTGCAGGGCTTGCGCAAGCTTTTTGTTTTCTTTCATGCCTGTTTTTACTATATAGTTGTTATGAATAGTTGTTTTCCTTGTTCTGTTGATAATTTAAAATACCAACCATCATAGAATATCTGATTGTATTCTATATATGTATTAACAGACTTTTTTGGTAGGGGGGTGGTTGATAAAGTTATTTTCAACCAGTAACTCTTATCATCTGAATATAAATGATATTCAACAATAAGACCTTGAAATGTCATAAATCTTATAATCTTCTGCTTTGGGTATGCGGTCTCATCAAAATTTTGTGCTGACAACACATTTTCTGCCGTGACGTAGGCTGCTGCATTGGCCAAGCCAAAGGCTGATGATGATATTCCCTTTTCTCCGAAAAACGGCTGTATCTTGTTTTCTCGTCTGACTATTTTGTCTTCAACTTCTATTTGTTCCACCATTTCCGGCGGAAGTTCTGATATCGGCTGCATAATCCAAGAATAGAATTCTTTGGGCAAATTATAGTTACCGTCTATTAACCAAATATCTTTTTTGCTCTGAGGCTTGGCAAAATAATAGCCCTCTTTTTCCGCTGCTTTACCTATTATAACACTATTTAGCAAATTATCTTGTTGGTATGTGGTGATTTGGATGCCGTTTTCGTCAAGCTCTTTTTCTTTTATTTGTTCTAATGAAAACGGAACCTCTCCATAATATGTTGAATTATTAAAGTTTATCAAAAGTTGGTTGAGAAGTTCCGTGCTGGCATAGTAATAATCAGCCTCTTTAACTACCCAATAACCGCCTTCTTTTTGCAAAGTTATATTTCCTTTTGAGCTTGTTAGCACAATTTTATCGAGTTTGGTTCCATCTTTATAGGTGGCGGCAAAAACCAGCTCTCCGTTTGATTGTTTGGGAAAACGCCAATTAGTTAGCAATATTGCTCCTGTTAACAAAGCAATTGATAAAATTGCCAAAACAACAGAGGCTTCCAACATACGTTTAAACATTTACATTCCTTTCAGCTTGGCGAGCCCGGCAACTTTGGTGTATCCTAAGAATACCAATCAATAAGCCCAAAAGCAAAAGCGGCAGAACAAAGTTAATTCCCATAAATAAGCCTAATTTTAATCTATAGGTATTTACCATATCTTGTTTTAACTCTCTTTCTTCATTGAGTAGTTCTAGGCGACGCCGCTCCAAATCTTCTAACTTCTTGGTGATTTGAATTGAGGGCAAAATCTCCTGATGCTCAATCTTATAGTGCATGGTATTTTGCTCTTTTAAGACTTTTGCCTGTTCTGCTCTGATATTGGACTGTTCGGTGGCAAAAATTTCTTCTGTTTTCAGCAACAATACGGCTCCTATCGGCGTGGTGCTAATAGTTGCAGATTTGGGAGAAATACTTAAAATTTTCTTATTGTCGCTGACATAATCAACCGCGCGTTCTATAAAATCCATATTGCCGCTATAAGGAATAAAGTCATAAACATCTTGTCCTTCTTGTTTATTGGCATTCCATAGTCTGGATGTTAGGATATCACTGTCGGCTACCATCAGTAAACGCCCAGGGTTTAGTGACACGCTCAAAAACGGCAATAGTTTTTCAAAATATTCTTTTGTATTAAACAAAGGTTCTTTGAAAAATGAGGAAAAGTTTCCCTCCTTCAAAACCGCCAAAATTTTTGTCTTGTTCTCTGTTGTATAATTGTCAAGGGTTTCTGCCAAGCTTGCATACCTAATATAAGCAGCATCTACGCTGCCGCTGCTCTCAGACGTGGTAAACAAGACCTCTGTTCCTTCTTGGGGGGCTACTTCCAACCATCCGGCTGTGTTTAAGGCCAGCGGTTTTAGATCGGCCAAAAAGCGATGTTTGTTATTTTGTGGCAAAACGTTTATCCAAAACGGATATTTCTCTTTATTTGTTTCAAGGTCTAAGCTGCGATTATATAGATTATCTCCTGCGACTTTTGTCTCATCATATCTAATCCCTGAATTTGCCAAGAATTTGACTATATTTGAGTGCTCTGCAACTTCTCCGTTTTGTGCAAGAGCCACCTCTGATAGCGGATCTGCAAAAATAATCACTTTGCCTCCGCGCATGAGGTATTGGTCTATGGCATAGAGCCCTATGTTGGAAAGCCTTTTGGGGTTTATAACCAACAGTGCTGCTATATTTTGAGGAATTTCTACCAGATTTGTCGGGATGTATCGCAATTTATAGTCTTTTTTCAATACGCTCGCAAATGGCCAATCCGCTGTATAATCTAAGGCATCTTCAGAAGCTATAACCTGAAATTCTGATGACATGATGCCTAAAGTGGGTTTTTGATATGCTCCCAAGCTGCTTAAGATTCTGCTAATATCATGCTCCAGGTATTCTCTACGTTTAGGCTCTAGGTAAGGTATTGTCTTAAAGCGACCGTTTTGGTCAGAGATAACCAAACCAAAATACGGCTTGCCTTCTCCTCCTCTGATTCCTGCCTTGTTCGCTTCAGCCTCCTCGGGACTCAATGGTGAAACTTTTATGGTTCGCAAACTTAGCTTGTTGTCGGAATTTAGCTGATATTGTTCAAGCAGCCGCAAAACATCTTGTGAATAAGCTTCTAATTCTGCGTCTTTTCCAACCTCTGCCGACAAATATAAACGAACAAACAAATTATTGTTATTTTCTTTTAGCCATTCCTTGCTCTTATCACTGAGGCTGAAACGTTTGTCGGCACTCAAATCCCAAACCAATGAGCTTCCGGCCAAGGCAATCGCCATGTTGAGGGCACAGAAAGACACCAGCAAACAAAAGCAAAATATTCCGTATCTGCTTTGTTGGTTTTGCTGCCAGATGATTGTGGCTATATTTAACCATAAAGTTCCGACGATGAGGCTTAAGAAATAAAAAATACCGCCAAACGTTATTTGCCCAACAATCAAATTATCAAAGTGTTCTCCAAAGTTTAGAGCCCCTCCGGCACGCAGAATTGCCTCTGCAGAAAGACCTAAATGCTCAACTAACGAACTAAAACTAATTAATGAAAAGCTTAAGCAAACTGCTAAAGATACAACAAACGCACTAACCGGATGAGCGGTAAAAGCTGAGGCTGATAAGCTTATGGCGCACAGAGCTCCGCACAGCAGCCAACAAATCAGATAATTTTGCAAAATACCTAAGTTATCCGTATGAGTAACCAAAGCGGTTGATATCCAAAGACCTATCGTTGAAAACAACATTACTCCACATAAAGTCCAAACAGCTAAAAACTTGCCGATTGTTAATGCCGTGTAGCTGATGGGTAGACTCAAAGTTAACTCTAAAGTACCCAACCGCTTTTCATCCGTCCATAATTTGATGGTTAGAGCCGGAATAATTAAGGTAAAAATATTGGCTTGTAGTTTGAAAAATGAAATTAAATTTGGTTCCGGCGTAGAAATAAACGGACTCTGAAAAAATGTTACTGCCATGGACAATACGGCATAGACGCCAAAAATAAGCCAGGCTATTCGGCTTTGGAAAAAAGAACGAAATTCTTTTGTAAACACGGGTAAAATATTTCTCATCTTTTTTCTCACTTATCTGATGTTATGGCGCGGAACGCACTTTCAATATCATTGGTAGGGGTTAAGCTTTTTAATCCTGCCGGTGTCGTATCGCAAATCAATTTACCATGATTTAAGAGCAAGATTCTATCGGCGAAAGCTTCTACATCTTCCATAATATGGGTAGATATCAAAACCGTATGTTGGCGACCATAGCTTTTTAAGAAATCTCTTATCGTAAATTTTTGATTAGGATCCAAACCTTCGGTCGGTTCATCAAGCAACAAAATGTTTGGCCGATGCACAAGAGCTCCGGCCAGAGCCACGCGCCGCTTAAAGCCTTTAGATAAAGTGTCACAACGTTGTTTTATGACCTTTTCTAATTGCAGTTCTTGAACCAAAGATGCCAGATTATCCACAAAGTCTATTTCTTCTAAATGGTGAATGTTTGCCATAAAATGAATATATTCAAAAACACTCATTTCTGGATACAAAGCTCCGTTTTCCGGCACATAGGCAAAAGACTCCAATGCTTTGAGGCGATTATCTTCAAACTTAAAATTTTCTATTGAAATTTCACCTTGATCAGGGGAATAATAGCCGCTCAAAAGCCTCAGCAAAGTTGTCTTACCTGCCCCGTTGGGACCCAAAAGAGCTGTTATCTCCCCTTTTTGCAGGAAAAAACTGACATTATCTACGGCTTTTATCTTTCCAAATGATTTTGATACATTTTTTACTATCAGCATATTTTCTCCATCACCTACCAAATGCTCTATTATTTTAACAAAATATTTTTAAATTTTAACAACTATTTTCATTTTTCAAAATCTTGGTGACAAAATTGTTATTTTAATTTATCTATATAATAGTTTTAATAAAGGATTTCAGTGATGCAATCAATAGACGTCTATAGCAAAGAAGAAACTAAGTATCTTAAAATTGGGTTCGGGGTGGCTTTTGCCATTCTCCTTATAATCTGTTTTTGGATTTTTGCCAACAATCGGGTGGCTCACATAGAAGAAGGCAATTATTATCCCGTTAAGGCTCGCTTTAACCGAACAGACGGACTTTTGGTCGGCGACTTGGTGCGCCTGGCCGGAATGAATGTCGGAAAAGTTGTTGATGCCACGCTCGATGAGAATTTTAAAGCCATTCTTACTTTGGAAGTAAAAGAAAATGTGCAACTGCCAGATGATAGTAGCGCTTCTATCGTCAGCTCCGGTTTGATGGGACCCAAATATATTGAGATTGAACCCGGCGGATCTTTTGATATGATTGCTCCGGGCGGCGAATTCTCTTATACCCAAGATGCTATGGTGATTGAAGAATTGCTTGATAGAATTGTCGGAATCGGCAAAGCTAACCGCCAGAAAAACAAAAATAAATAAGATTTTTTATGGGAGAATACTAATGAATAAAAGACCGGTAGAAACAATTATGGGAATCGTGGTTCTGGCTGTGGCCGCTTTCTTTGCTTATTTCGCCTACAATGTTTCTGATTTGCAAGTCGTCAAGGGCTACAATGTTACCGCCAAGTTCTTAAAAGTCGGCGGACTTACCGTCGGTTCCGATGTCAGAATCAACGGCATTAAGGTCGGAACCGTTATCGGACAGTCTTTGGATGATACAGATTATACCGCTGAAGTTAAAATGAGCTTATCTTCCGATATCAAACTGCCGGTTGACAGTGTCGCCTCTATTGTCAGCGACGGGTTGGTTGGTGATAAGTATATCAAATTTGAACCCGGCCACAAAACCGAATATCTCAAAGACGGTGATGTTGTTAAAAATACTAAGGATTTCAAGACCTTAGAAGATATGGTCGGTGAAATTATCTTTATGGTGACCGATGATGGCTCCAATCAACAATAGAATTCTAAAAGCAACCGTTGCCTTAACCGCTTTGAGTGCTTTTTGCGGTGTTGCTCGCGCCTCAAATATTGAAACCAACATGGCTCGTATGCAGGCTATGGATAAAATTACCGGACGTGTCAGTGAAATTGACGTACCTGTTAACGGTGAGGCAAAATTTGGCAGTTTTTCTATTGTGGTGCGCCGTTGTGTCACCCGTTCTCCCGAGGAAACTCCTGAAAACACTGCTTTTGTTGATGTCGTTGATAATTATAATACCGACGACCCTGTTAATATCTTTAAGGGATGGATGTTTTCTTCAACCCCCGCTCTTAATGCCGTTGAACACCCTATCTATGATGTGTGGCTTCTGAAATGCTATAATGCCGACTTAAAAGGGAAAACGCTTTTATCTGAAGATGAGTTAGTTTTGCGTGATGAAATTCCCATGCAAGAGTGGCAAAAAGATACCGGGCCAATCGCTATTAGCGTCGGTAACAATGATGAGGAAGAAAATAAAGAGATTGCAGAAATTACAACTGCTGCTTCTGAAGAAGAGACAACAAAAAGTGATGAAGATACCACATCCACCGAAACCAGCGGGGCTTCTCAAACGGCTGAGGTGATTGCCGTCGTGGTTAGTGATGACAATATATCTTCCGATGATGGTGCGCCTAAAGCTCTGTTGCAGGTACAAACTCAGTCCCAAGTAATTGCTGCGGTTGAGGCTCCTCAACCGACAGAAGACATTGCCACTTCAGAGGTTGTAAATTTTCAAGATAATATCGCTTTAACAGAAACTGTTGACGCAAGCATTGAAGATGAAAATGCTTATATCTCGACCGAGGATGAGGAAAACGGCTTTATTAATGAAGACGAAGAAAATGCTTTCATCAATGAGAATGAGGCAAATTTACAATAGCTAACCTTATTTCCAGAAATTTTTTGTGAATATGACTATTACCGTCATGACCTCAAGACGGCCAAAAATCATAGCAAACGCCAGTATGTATTTGGCTGTATCTGTTAGCGATGAATAATTACCTGACGGGCCAACTATATCTCCTATTCCCGGGCCACTGTTGGTCATGCAAGCGATGACGGCACTGAAAGACGTAACAAAGTCAAAGCCGCAAATAGAAACTAAGACTGTTAAAACAGCTATGCTTAAACTATAAATGGCCAAGAATGTAAATATTGAAACGGTAACTTCATTGCTAATATTACTTTGCCCTACTTTTAAAGGGACAAGACGGTTAGGTTCGGTGGTGGTGATTAAAGCTTTTTTCAAATAAGCAAACACCACCTGCCATCGGAATATTTTAATTGAACCTGCTGTTGAGCCTGTGCAGCCACCTGTTAGTGCAAAAATAATAAATATGGTACCGGCAAACACACTCCACTTTAAATAATCACAAGATACAAATCCTGTCGAAGTTACAATTGAGGTGATATTAAATGCCGCCTGTCTAAAAGCGGTAGAAAAGTCATATATACCGTCTGACCATAACCACAAAGTTACACATATAATATAAAATCCCAATATTTTTATGAAGGCTGCAACTTGTGATGAACGCAAAGAATGTAGGCTTTTGGTAGCCCATACGCTATGATAAAAAGTCAAAGGAATGGCTCCCAAAAACATAAACAAAGTAATACTCCATTCTATTGAGGCGCTATTGAAAGCTCCGACAGAGGCGTTTTTGGTGGACATTCCGCCCGTGGCAACTGTTGCTAATGCATGACAAACAGCGTCAAACCAGCCCATACCGGCAAGTTTCAGAGAGCTTAAACAGAGCAAATTCAATATAATGTAGACCAAGATAATTCTTTTGGCTATGTAGCTTATTTTGGGCATAAATTTTTCGTTTACATCAGAATTTTCTCTCTGGAAAATTTGCATGCCGCCAATGCCTAAAAACGGAAGCAACGCAATGGCAAAAATGACGATCCCTACCCCGCCCAAACCATTTAATAAAGCGCGCCATAATAAGATTGATCTCGGTAAAGATTCAACATCTGCATAAATACTGGCTCCCGTGGTGCTGATGCCTGATGCTGCCTCAAAAACAGCATCCGCCGGTGATGAACCGTACAAAATAAAAGGCAAAGATGCCAGCAAGGCTACCGAAAACCAACTGATGCAGGTGAGTAAATATCCTTGTTGTTGGGTAATGTTGCGAATTTTATTATTGTTGGCTAAAAATAAAGAGAGCCCGATAAACAAAGAGATAATAGAGGATGTGATAAAATATGACCAGTTGGTTTGCGTGTAATAAATATCAACACCGGCCGGAACCAACATCGCCAGTCCCAAGACGCTGATAAAATAACCGCTGATCATTAGTACCGGCTGCCACATTTATTTTCTCCTTTAATGCTTGAATCTACTCCAATGCAACGTTTTTAGAATATCCTTTGTTTACCAGTTCATAGTTAAGCCTTATATCTCCTACCGTGCAAATCCCCGTAGCTATTTTTTGGTAGGTATAGGCGGTTATAACGCATGAAACTTCTTTTCCCTGTGTTGTCTTGCGCAGATATTCTTCTGCTTTTTTTCCGTTAGCGGACTTGGGATCACTGTAAATACCATATAAAAACATATCGATCCCGCCGATAACCACTTCATTGGCATTAATAATTTTTGCCGGACCGGAAATTGTCTTGGGCTCATCTAAGTACTCTAAGTTAAGTTTCTTTTGTAATACAGGGGGCTTTTCTTTTGTTTCTATCGGCTCTGTCTCTCTTACCACCACAGGGGCTGATTTTGCTCTCTCAAACATTTTGCGCCCGCTCGATTTGACAGGCATATCAACTACTTTTGCGGCCGGGGCCTGAGGCTGACTTACAGGTTCTACATCTACCACCTGCGGAATTTCTTCCATTATCTCTTTAGCTTTATCTGTAACTTTTTCTGTTACTTTTTCCTTGACTTGTAATGAAGAGTTTTTGATGTGTTTCCAGTACCACAAATGCACTTCTGCCGGTTTGACTCCTCTGAAAGTCGGTGCTAAAAACAATATGACGACAATCAGTAAAGTCCACCAGGGTTTGCGCAACGGAAAAGTTACAAACAAAAATAAACGATGAAAGAATTTGGCCCAACCCTTGGCCGGGCCGATATAATCATCTTTTTTTTCTTCTTTTTTGCGGCGACCAATCATTATTTACTGCTCCCGTATTTTTGTTTTAATTCTTCTACTCTTTCTGGGGTTACACGCTCGAACAATGTTTCTCCAACAGTAAACGGGTGTCCGCCTTTAAGAGCTACTATCTCTTTGCTGACGTCAAAACCTTTGAGGCAAGGCATGGCTTCTGTCTTTAACCCCAATCTTTCCAGCATGGAAGCTGAAATATCAGGCATTACCGGCGCACTCAAAACGGCAAAAATTCTTATCAAATTTATACAGGTGCGTAAAATGGTCTCTGCCCGTTTTGCATCGGTCTTAATCACCGTCCAGGGTTCGGTTACCGAGATATAGTTATTGCCTTCTACCCAAATGGCGCGCAACTCATTCATGGCTTTACGGAATTCCATCTCATCCATATATTTGAGATAGTCATTTACTCTTGTTTGCAGAGTGGCAATCAGCTCTTTTTCCGGCGCCTCAAGCTCACCGCCTTCAGGTACGGTATCTCCAATCTTGGAAGATGTCATCTTCAAAACACGAGAGACAAAATTGCCTAAAACACCATTTAGATCTTTATTAACCACGGCGGCAAACAAATCAAAGCTAAAAGATGCGTCTGAGCCCTCGGGCGCATTGCTCATCAGCCAATAACGCCAGTAGTCGGCCGGAAATTCTTTGATGGCATCTTCGGCAAAAATACCGCGTCTTTCAGACTTGGAGAACTTGCCGCCCTCGTAGGTCAGGTAGCTCATGCCTTTCAAATAATCAACTTGTGTCCAGTTCTCTCCGGTGCCCAAAAGGGTGGCCGGAAATGTGATGGAGTGGTAAGGAACATTGTCTTTGCCCATAAACTCCACATGGCGGACATCTTTGGCATCCAGCCACCAATCTTTCCAGTTGCGCTCACTTGGGTTTTCATCTGCCCATTGTTTGGTAATGCCGATATAGCCAATCGGAGCATCAAACCAAACGTAGAAAACTTTATCTTCATAGCCTGGTTTATTGACCGGGAATCCCCATTTGAGGTCACGGGTAATGCAGCGTTCCTGCAAACCCTCTTTGAGCCATTTTTGGGCAATGGTGTAGGCAACATCCGGCCAGAACGGCTCTTTGGTTTTTATCCACTCAGCCAAGCGTTTTTCCCGCTTAGGCAGGTCTAAAAGCAGGTGTTTGGTCTCCCTCACCTCCAGGTTGGTGGAGCCGGAAACCGAACTCCTCGGATTAATCAAGTCTGTGGGTTCTAAAACCTTGGTGCAGTTTTCACACTGGTCGCCACGGGCTTTTTCATAACCGCAATAAGGGCATGTGCCGGTAATGTAGCGGTCGGCCAAAAACATCTTATCATCCACCGAATAAACTTGTTTGATGGTGCGCTCTTCAATATAGCCGTTTTTATCTAACTGCTCAAAGATATGATATGTCATCTCTTTATTTTGTTCTGAAGATGTGCGGCCAAAATAGTCAAATGACAAATTAAAATCTTTATAAGTTTGCGCATGGCGGGCATGATACATATCGCAATAGGCCTGAACATCCATACCCTCTTTTAAGGCGCCGACTTCTGATGTGGTGCCGTGTTCATCGGTTCCGGCAATGTAAAGCACCTCGTTGCCCAGCATTCGCATATAGCGGGCATAGATATCGGACGGCAGCAAGCAGCCGACCATGTGACCCAGGTGCGGAACACCGTTGATATATGGTAACGCTGAGGTAACAAGCACTTTAGACATTTATAAATTCTCCTGATTTATTTTTTGTTTTTCTTTATCGGCGCCTAGTTTACAACAATTTCAGATTTTCTCAAGAACTTTCTATTCTTAAGGCAAACATTAGCTGCTCATGAAAAAAATGTTATTTGTTGCCTTTTTGCAAAAACTCAGGCAGCTTTTTCAGTTTGGAGGCGCCCGCCGCGCGAACATGTCCGCCGCCGCCCAAAGTGGCCGCTATCTTGGAAACATCTACCCCCTCTTTGGCGGTGTAAAAAGACAAATTCCAATTGTTTCTCTTGTTCATAAAGAAATTGCACATGAAATCATATTCTTTGATGTTGGACAAAGAATCGTAAAACTCCGAATACCCTTGCGGCATATTGGCGCAAATGCATTTATAACCCATATACTCGCTCTCAAACGCCATACTGTGCGATAAGCGGATGTTGCGCACCTTTATCCAAGACAATATTGAACGTCCTTTTTCTACCATTTCTTCAATATTCATCTTGCCGCTCAACAAATCATCCCAGGTTTTATCGGTGGGCCTATTCACTCCTAAAGACTGAAAAGCATATTCAAACGGGCGCACACGCTCATCTCTTAAGTCAAAAATATCATTTAAGCCGAGTAACTTTACTCCCTCGGGAGCCTCTGTTTGCGGGTAAAAATACTCCCAAGTGAGGCAAATGGCCGCCGTGCCTATTCTCCTTAAACCTTTTATCTCCCTACCCGCTCCTTTTTTCATCGCCTCATCATATTCGTTAATCACTGAGGCGTGGTGGTCTATCCAGGTTAGGTCCCTACTCTCGTTTAGCTCAAACATAAATTCCAGCGGAAGCGCAATGTCGCAAATAATTATCTTCTCGTGTTTTTTTATATCGTCAAACGGTATTTCCATATCATGATTTAACCCCAAAAGCTCCGTCTCAGGGTATAATCTTTTGACAATGGCGGCAGAGCCTTTGCCATCGAGGTCTGCTATATGGTAAATACACAACATCTCTTTCTTCCTCTTATATTTCTACTTTCAAATTATCATACGCCGGAATAACATTCTCCGGTGAAGCCGACATTACCGCATCATAATCGCACTCACTGGCCATATGATTGATTATAACCCGTTCGGGGTTAATTTTTTCTATATAGCCCAAAACCTCTTGCCAGCCGGCATGGTATTTTTGCCCAAACGGCGTTGTCAGGGGCATCACCAGCAATTTTACCTTAT
>CALXVW010000058.1 GCA_944392185.1 uncultured Alphaproteobacteria bacterium | reverse complement strand
CAACTTTATCAACTCTGACCATTTGCGCGCCACTTTCTTGGTCTACATAGTTTTGGAAGCTTACAACTTGACGGCGATAGGGCTCTCCGCCCGGCTCGGTCGAGATAGAATCGGCGTTGGCCATGTTTTGGGCAATGACCTTGAGCCGCTCTGCCTGGGCTCTCATCCCCGAGGCGGCTATATCTGCGCTGATTGTTAAGTTACCCGACATCTTGTCTTTCCTCTTTAAGCGTTAATCTTGGTGTTGGCCATTTGCATCATAGATTTATATTTGTTGTAAATGGTGATCATTCGCTTATATTCGCTGCTGACCTTGCTGGCCTCGTTCATCTGCTCTTCTAGGATAACACCATTGCCGTCAATGGTTAAAGCTGAGCTTGGTTGCGGCGTATATACTTTATAGCCGTTTTCGGCTCTCTTTGGACCGATGGTACTGATGTGTTTGGGGTTGGTGGTGGCTAGTTTGAGCCCCGCAGTGGCGCTTATTTCTTGATTGAAATTCGGTTTCTCAACGTCTCTGGCCAAATAGCCCGGGGTGCTGGCATTGGCAATATTCTCCGCAAGAACCTGTTGTCTGGCCTGCAGATATTGCATATTTTGATGCGCCATACCAAAAACGGAAAGATTTTTTAAATCCATTTTACCAATATTCCCCAATTTGTTGTTACGTGTCCCCACACATAACCAACATGCAAAAAATATGCCAAATAAAAGCTCTTGCCTTTTGGCGCCGGCAGATTTAAATTATATCAAAAATCAACTCCGGAGCTTTTGCATGTCTGAGGATAATAATAGTCAAAATCTTTCAAAAGACAACGCCGCACCAGACTTTTCCACAACAGATTATGCGGTGGCACTCCGCTATGATAAGGAAAAAGACAATGCCCCCATTGTCTCTGCCAAGGGGCAGGGCCATGTGGCCGCCAAAATTATTGAGCTCGCACTCGAGAATAATATCGAAATCCATCAAGATGCCGATCTTTTGCAAATTCTAAAGGCGGTCGATATTGATGAGGAAATCCCCGTCGAGGCTTTTGCCGCTGTTGCCGAAATTATATCCTATATATATTCAAAGAACGCCGCCAAATAGAAAAGTTCGTCTAATGGTTTTCTAGAGCAATTTCGTGCGGTCTCGCAAAATTCATGTACGCCTTATGTACACTAAAATTTTGCTCGCCTTCGAAATCACTCTATAAATTCCATTATCCGAACTTTTACAAGCTCGCCGGCCAGGCAAGCGCCGGTCAAGCGACCGGAGGCATTACTCTGCTGTTATCCGCACCACTCCCGTTGGTCGGGGTGCTGGTCGGTGGTGCCATATTCAAACAAATTAATTGCATTTTAATTTTTCTGCTCTAATATCACCAGTGCAGGCGTGAGTTGCGCCTGTGGGGTCCGAAAACTCCTTGTAAATACGTCTCCTCTTTTGGGGAGCTACCGATATAAGCATACTTGTATGACGAATAAGGTAGGCTGCGTTTACACAGTTTTCGGCTCCCCGCCTTTTCTTAAAAAGGCGGTTTCTTTTTGACAAGAAATTCGGGAGCTTAAAACGATGAATAATTTTTCTGCTTTACTGCGAGGCCAACTGGCCACACAACTCAGGCAAATCAGGCTAAATAAAAATCTTCCTATCATCGATATTGCCTGCAAGTGCGATTTATCCGTTGCCAATATAGACGCTATTGAGCGCGGAGAAGCACTTTCTTTTAAGAAATATCTCCGCTTGATTCATTTCTACCGCAAAAGAATCAAAATCCTGTTGGATAACGAGGTGGGGCGTTAACTTTGCTTCTTTAAGATCGCAATGAAAAAGCCATCTGTGTTGGTGGTTTGAGGAGATAGGCGCAGCATATATGGGTTGCTGTGCGGATAGGGCTGCTCTATTTTTTGCGCCCAGAGTTTTTCCAAATCCATAAGTGCAAATTCCGGATGTTTGGCTAAAAAGCCATTGATGATATCTTCATTTTCTTCTTTGAGTACCGAGCAGGTGAAATAGGCTATTTTGCCACCGGTTTGGGTCTTAGCGGCCGCTACCTCTAGCAAATTTGCCTGCGTGTGTTTGAGTGTGGCTAATTTATCTTCTCGCAAGCGGAATTTGGCATCGGGGGCTCTTCTCCAGGTGCCTGTGCCGGAGCACGGGGCATCCAATATGAAAAGGTCAAAATCTTTGTCGTTGTCGGCAATGATATCGGTTAGCTCAATGTTTTTAACCCCCAATCTTTGCAGGCGCGGTTTGATGGCTTCCAGCCTTTTGGCGTTGATATCATAGGCCAAAATTTTTCCTCTATTTTCTAACAACTCTGATATCGCCAAGCTTTTGCCGCCGGCGCCACAACAATAATCGATAATCTTTTCACTTTCTTTGGCATCACACAAAATCGTCGCTATTTGTGAGGCTTCATCCTGAATCTCAAACCAGCCTTCTTGATAAGCTGTGCAATTGCCGATACTTATGCGCTCAGAACTGCGAAAACCCAGAGGCGAATATGGCGTTTTGCGCACATCAATACCTTCTTGTACCAGCCTTTTGATAACCTCATTTCTTGTATGATTGTGGGCTCTGAAATCAGCTTCAGCCGCTTGGTTGAGCGCTTTGCAAAATTCAATATCTTTAATCTTGGCAAACAGCCAATCCGGGCATTCAGCTTCAACTGCCGGCGGGTAGGGTTGCTCATTTTCTTCTCTTAACCATTCTTTCTCTTCTTTTGAGAGAGGAGAAAGGCCATGTCGAGAGCCGTCAAAGACCTCCGGCAATTTGTCCTTTGCGGCCCAAAGCAAGATTCTTCTGGGGTCTTGGCTTTTGGCATCAAATTCAAGCTTGCGCCGATTACGAATTAAGTGCCAAACCAGGTCATTAATGAATCTGCGGTCTTTGGAGCCAATATATTTGCGGCTCCGCATATACTCGTTTATCACACCGTCTGCCGGTTTTTCATCTTTAAAAATCTCACTTATGAGTTCTAAGCAAGCCTGATATCTGGCCCCGGTTTGCATTATTTATTTTCCTTTCTAAAGCCCTGGCAAACCAAATATGTTTCCGGTGAGGTCGAGCGGCTGGCATCGGGTTTGAAATGACCAACTTTGGCAAAGTTCTTTTTGGCATCATTTAAGAGGCTGCCTTCGGCGCCGCCTTGAAATACTTTGGCAATGAAAATTCCCCCTTGAGCTAAAACCTCTTTGGCAAATTCATAAGCAGCTTCTACCAAGCCGATGGTCCTTAAATGGTCGGTTTGTTGGTGGCCGGTGGTGTTGGCGGCCATATCGCTCATGACTATATCCGCCTCTCCATTGAGCAGGGCTTTTAGTTTGTCTGCCGCCTCCGGTAAGGTGAAATCTAAGCAAATGAGGCTTGCTCCATCAATCGGCTCGGTTTCTAAAATATCTATTCCTACAACCTGGCCGCTGCCCTTGTTTCTTTGCACCGCTACTTGAGTCCAACCGCCGGGCGCGCAGCCTAAGTCAACAATGGTTTTGCCTTTGCCTAAAAACTTGTATTTTTCATCTAACTGAATTAGCTTAAAAGCGGCTCTGGAGCGATACCCCAAACGTTTGGATTCCGCAACATATGGGTCGTTTAACTGCCTTTCCAACCACTGGTTGGAAGACTTCTTGCGGTATTTCGAGGTCTTGACCCGCACCGTGAGCTGGTGGCGGCCGGTGATGGCCTGGGCAGATTTAGTCAGCTTTTTCATCTTTTTTATCTTTCTCTATCAGTTCCGCGACAATACCGTCTTTGGCACTTTTGAGAGAGGCTATAATCTTATCTGCTTTGAGGCGCTCATAAATGGTTTGAAATATGATGCAGGCGGCGATAAATATGTAAGATCTTTTGTCTCCAATATAGGGATTATCTGCCATCTCCGCGCGGCTGGAGTGCAAGACCTCTGAAATGGCCTTGTCCATAGTCTCTTTGTCCATAGCAATGCCATCAGCACGGTCGCGGTCATAGGCGCCAAAGTCCTCGATCATTGAGGCCAGGCGCAAAGGGGTGCTTGAGGTGGCTACGAAACAAACATCTTCAAGATAAGTTTCAAGGTAAGATTTTTTGACAAAGCTCTCCGTTCTGGCGCCGATATCTTGCCGCAGGCGGGCGGCGTTTTCTTCGTTGTATTCTACCAAATTAAATGCCTCTGAGGCATTGCGCGCACCCCATGGAATGGATATGGTGTGCAATATGTGCGGATTTTTGGTGTTGGTGGCCAAAGTAATTTCAGTGGAGCCGCCGCCTAAGTCATAGACAACAACATATTTGGTTTTGCCGCAGACATGACTCAAGGCGCCTTTCAAATTCAGGCGAGCTTCCTCGTAACCATCTATCACCTCTATCTTAATGTGGGATTCATCCCATACTTTTTTGATGAATTCATCACTGTTGGCAGCCATGCGGCAAGAGGCCGTGGCAACAGCACGAATCGTATCTACATTGTATTTATCTATTAATTGCCGGTATTGAAAAAAACATCTGACCCCACGCTCAATGGCCTGTGGTGTGAAAACTCCGGACTTGTACAACCCTTCTCCGAGCCTGGTAGCCGTTGTCTCTTTACATAGTTCTTTGCCGGTGGCATCACAAATCAATAAACGGCAGGAATTGGTGCCTAAATCTATGGCAGCATAGTTCTTATCTGTCATTGGCTACACCTCGAAAAGCTTGATTGTTGTTAAAATTGCTATTCTTTCTTCCCCGTGAGAACGGATAACGCGGTTTGCGGCGTTTTTTGTTAAAATGCTTTTTGGGGGCGTGCATCATATCCAGCAGAATTCCTTCCCTGATGCCCCTATCTGCTACCGTTATTTCAGATATCGGCCAAAAAGAGGTCAGAGCCTCTATAATTGCACAGCCGGCCATGGTCAAATCTGCTTTTGAGGCGCCGATACAGGGGTGCTTTTTGCGTCCTTCATCTCCAATTCTTTTAATTTTAGCTACCGTGCGCTCCACGTCTTGTTTGCTCATGGCAATACCATCTACCGCCGAGCGGTTATAGCGCGGCAGATTCAAATGTACTGCTCCCAATACAGTGACCGTGCCAGATGTGCCGATAACTTGAATTTCTTGGTTGGCTATGGCTTCTCTGATGTGGTGTTTTTCTTCAAACTCAGAAAGAAGCTTATGTGTGCGCTCGATAATTGTGTCATAAGCCAAATCTGTCATGTCATGCGAGGGAAAAGCCTCTGAGATGGTAACCACTCCATAGGGTAGAGATATGTAGCCTTCAATGAACGTGTTGCCGCTGTTGGTGGTGCGAGCCAAGGATATCTCGGTGGAACCGCCGCCAATATCAAATATCAGTGCACGTTTAATGTTTCTGGCCAAAAGCGGAATGCAGCCTACAACGGCCAGGCGAGATTCTTCTTGCGGCGAAATTATCTCTATATTCAAACCAGTTTCTTTTTTGACCGAATCCAGAAATTGTTTGCAGTTTATTGCACGACGGCAGGCGGCCGTGGCAACATAGCGCGAGCGCACAATCGGTGCATATTCAGCTAAAACACCGGCACAAACCTTTAATGCGCCGATGGTCCGTTTGATGGCCGCTTTTGACAGCTCATTGTTGTTTATAATTCCCTCGCCAAGCCTGGTTATTTTGGAAAAAGTCTCAACAATCCGAAAAGACGACGGGGTCGGCGTGGCAATTACCAATCTGCAAGAGTTGGTGCCTAAGTCTATGGCCGCATAATTTGGTGCCGCAGGCTCACTTTTCTGCGATATAACCGACGATTTGGCAAAAGGTTTTTTATGCCAGTTCTTCATTGTTTTATTCTATCAAATACAAAATTGTTCAAAGTTACTTATTTTATAACTCAGATTTCATTTCAGCACAATAATTTTTTAAAAAACCTTTTAACAAAATTGTTTGTATGAAAAAAGCCCCGAAATCTTCGGGGCTTTAGTTTTTTTCTTCATTCCTATCGGCTTAGGCGGACAGTGTCTTTAGCTATCATCAACTCCTCGTTGGTGGGGATAACGAAAGAGCGAACTTTTGAGCCGGGTTTGGTGATTTCTACCGCATCGCCTCTCTTATTGTTGTTTTCTTCATCCAACTCAATGCCAAGGTAGCTCAGACGCTCCAAAACCATTTTGCGGATAATCGGAGAGTTCTCGCCAATGCCGGCCGTGAAGACTATCGCGTCTACACCACCCAAAACGGCAATGTAACTGCCGATGAATTTTACCAGTGTATAAGCATAGGCCTTCAAAGCTTCTATTGCTTTGGTGTCTCCTTCCAAGTATTTGGCCTCAACATCACGCATATCGCTAAAACCGGATAAACCGAGCATACCGCTTTGTTTGTTCAAAAGCGTGTTGACCTCATCTACGGTCTTGTTTTGGTATTTCATGATGTGGAGCGGAATATAGGGGTCGATATCTCCGCAACGGGTTCCCATGATGACACCGGCCAAAGGTGTGAAACCCATGGATGTATCCATGCAAACGCCGTCTTTTACCGCAGAGATGGAAGCACCGTTGCCCAAGTGGCAGGTAATGATTTTACCTTTCTTGCCAATCAATTTTGCACATTCTTCGGCTACAAATTGGTGGGAAGTGCCGTGGGCACCGTAGCGGCGAATCTTGTGTTCGGTATATTGCTCCAAAGGCAAACCGTACAAAAAAGCCTCTTTGGGCATGGTTTGATGAAAGGCTGTATCAAAAGCCACAACTTGCGGAACTTTGGGCAAAGCTTTTTGAACGGCGCGCAAACCCAAAACCGCAGCCGGGTTGTGCAACGGAGCTAATTGTGAAAGCTCATCTATTTCTTCTATAACTTCTTCCGTTACCAGGGCAGAACCTTTGAATTTTTCACCGCCATGGACCACGCGGTGGCCAACGGCCGTAATTTCATCTAAGCTCTTGATTACACCGTCTAACAGCAAGTTGAATACCTCACGCAAAGCCTCATTATGAGTGGGCAAGTTAACGGCAACAGATTTTTTCTCGCCGTTGGCATATTTGATGCTCACTAAAGAGCCGTTGATGCCTATTCTTTCAGCCAAGCCTTTGGCGATAACATCATATTTATCTCCGTTAACATCAAACAGCTGATATTTCAAGGAAGATGAACCGGAATTCAGTACAAGAATTTTCATTTGTTTTTATCCTTATTTTTGAGTTTGTAAAACAGTAATGGCAATCAAACCGACGATATCTTCGGCAAAGCAACCGCGAGACAAGTCGTTAATCGGGGCATTTAAGCCTTGCAGCATGGGGCCGTACATTTCTGCGCCGCCTAGACGCTGTAGCAATTTATAGCCAATATTTCCGGCTTCAATGTTTGGGAAAATTAAGGTGTTGGCTTTTCCGGCAACATTTGAAGACGGAGCCTTTTTGCGGGCAACAACGGCATCTAAGGCTGCATCAGCCTGCATCTCGCCGTCTAAGGTGATGGGCAGATTTGCATATTCATCCGCTTTTAAGGCTTCTTTCGCGAGAGCGGTGGCTTCTCTTACTTTGTCAACACCTTCGCCTTTGCCGGAACCAAAAGTAGAATAAGACAACATAGCCACTCTTGGCTCATCTCCAAACTGAATAACACTTTCGGCACTGCTTAGGGCAATGTCTGCCATTTCTTTAGCCGTGGGGTTGATATTTACGGCGCAGTCCGAAAGATAGAAAATTTTGCCGTCTTTGGACTCCATGATAAATAAAGCTGAAACAACTCTTTCCGGGCGGCGAGATTTGATAATTTGCAATGCCGGACGAACGGTGTCTGCCGTGGAGTGGTTGGCGCCAGAGACCATGCCGTCAGCGTCACCGGCTTTTATCATCAAAGTGCCAAAATAGTTGGGGTTGAGAGCCGTTTGGGCGGCTTCTTCCTCTGTCATGCCTTTGGCTTTGCGCAAGTCATACAAGAGTTTGGTGTATTCTCCTAATTTGGGAGAGTGAGCAGGGTTTATTAACTCTATTCCCTCAAGGTCCCAGCCTTGTTTGGCAAAGTAGGCTTTGATATCTGCTTTTTCACCCAAAATGATGATTTTGGCAATTTTTTGTTTGGCAGCTTCATGTGCGGCTTGCAAAACACGTTCGTCTTCACCTTCGGGCAATACAATTGTCTTGCCTAATTTTTGGGCCTTGGCTATCAGACCTTGAATATAGGGAGTGGTTTTCATAATCTTTCCTCTTTGTTTTTTAAGTTAATGTTTTTTTATTGTTTACACTTCTAATATCTAAAAGTCAAAATATCTTTTGATTATTTTGAGAAAGTATTATATCTTGGTGGCAGATTGGTTGTTTAATAAACGGAGGGAACCCCATGGAAAGGACTTTGTCAATCATTAAACCAGATGCTGTAACCCGCAATATTACCGGTAAAGTTAACTCAATGATTGAGGAAAGCGGCCTTAAGATTGTGGCACAAAAGCTTATTCGCCTTACACCAAAGCAGGCTGAGGAGTTTTATGCCGAGCATAAAGACAAGGCCTTTTTTACCAGTTTGGTCGAGATTATGTGTTCCGCTCCCGTTATTGTTCAGGTTTTGCAAGGTGAAGATGCCGTCGCCAGATATCGCAAAATTATGGGCGCTACCAATCCGGCCGTGGCAGAAGAAGGAACTATTCGCAAAACTTTTGCTCTCTCTATTGACCGTAATACCGTTCATGGTTCTGATTCTTTGGATAGTGCAAAAAGGGAAATCGGTTTCTTCTTTAGTGATTTGGAAATTTGTGAATAAGGTTAGGGGAGGCTTTTTTCGTGTCTAAATTTGGCCTTTTGGCGCTCTTTTGTTTTTTCTTTGCATCCCAGGTGTTTGCTGCTGATGAACGCTATGCCGTAGAAATTAAGGTCGATGTTACTGATGAGAGCGCTGCTGCAGCTCAAAGACGAGCTATGAGTGAGGCTAATCGTGCCGCCGTGGTGGCTGTGGCTAAGCGAATCACAACTTCAGATGGGGTGGCTAAGTTGAGCTCTATGACAGATGAGCAGCTTATCAACTTTATCAAAGAAGTTTCCGTCGTGGAGGAAAAAAGCTCCGCTCTCCGCTATATGGCCAATTTGCGAGTGGTCTTAAATGAGGATATGCTCAAACAATATATGAATGAACGACAAATCCCCGTTATGGTGCAAATGGACAGCAAAGTTTTGGTGGTGCCAATCTTTAGAGAGTTTAGCAGTGATGCTCCCCAATTGTGGGAAAGCACCAATATGTGGAAACAAGCTTGGGATGCATCTTCTTCCGGTGGTGCCATTAATCTTGTTTCTGTTCCGGCAAGCGGAGCCAACTATGCCATTTTGGATGCCAGAAAAGCCGCCGCAATGGATGGCGAGGCCATGGACAAACTCATGCGGCTTAACGGAGCGGACGATGTGTATGTTTTAGATGCAACCTATGACGGAATCGACGGCTTAATCATTAGAGCCTTTTCTTATAACGGGGATGCGCGCACCATCAGAGTTGAGGGGCCCAGAAGTTCAGGGATGGAGCTTTTTGCCAAGGCTGTGGCAGAAGTTAAAGCGCAGTTGGAAAATAGAATATCCGAGCAAAATTTGACCGCAGCGTCACAAGAAAATACCATTGTCGTGCTTTTTAACTTCAATAGTCTGCAAGATTGGGTCGCTTTGGAGCAAAATCTTAAAAATATTAATTTGGTGAGCGGGATTGAAACTCAGGCTTTGGGGGCAAAAAAAGTCCAGTTCAGGCTTTCTTATGTCGGCTCTCTTGATAAGCTAATCCAATCTTTGCGCGGGATTTCTTATCGGCTAATTGAGCACGGCTCTTATTATACAATAGAAAAATATTAGGAGAAATATAATGGTTGGAAAACGTAACCGGAATCTGATGATTTGGCTGACGTTGTTTGTCTTGTTTTGTGCCGCTGTCTATGTCTTGCGCTCGGTTCTGATGCCTTTTGTGGCCGGTATTATCATTGGCTATCTCTTGGATCCGTGGGCCTCAAAATTTGAAAAATGGGGTATGAGCCGTACTTGGGCTACGATTTTGACAATTTTGCTAGTTATCTTGATACTGGTGCCGGCTCTTATTGCTTTGTTTGGAATTATTGATAGTCAGCTCGGGCATTTCTTGGGCGTTTTGCCTCAATATCTTTCTTCTTTTTTGAAAAAAATAGAACCGGTTATTGCTGGTTTGCAGGATCGTTTTCCCGCTCTTGAGCCTGAAAGAATCCGTGAGGCTATTCGCGGCAATATGGACAATACCATGAAAGTGGCAGCCGGTGTTTTGCGCAAAGTGGTGAGCGGCGGTTTTGCTTGGGTCAATATCATCTCTTTGTTGCTGATTACACCGGTGGTGGCTTTTTATATGCTGAGAGATTGGGATGCTTTTGTGGCCAAGGTAGATGACTTGCTGCCCAAATCTTCTAAAAAATCCATTGAAAAACAAGCCAAAGAAATTGATGGTATCTTATCTTCTTTTATCCGCGGGCAGTTGTCCGTATGTGTATTACTCGGCTTATTCTATGCTATCGGCCTCTATATCGTCGGGCTTGATTTGGGTGTATTGGTGGGGTTTGTTGCCGGAATTATCTCTTTTATTCCTTATGTCGGATCAATATTCGGATTTGTTGTCAGTTTGGGTATTGCTTTTGCTCAGTTTGATACTTGGATGCCAATTGCTCAAGTTGTGGGGGTTTTTATGGTCGGGCAGTTTATTGAGGGCAATTTCCTAACACCGAATCTGGTCGGAGATTCTGTCGGTTTGCACCCGGTTTGGATCATGTTTGCCTTATTGGCCGGTGGTGTTTTGCTCGGTTTCTTAGGTTTAATGATTGCAGTGCCGGTTGCGGCCATCATCGGTGTGTTGGTTAGGCATGCTATTATTAATTATAAAGAAAGCTCTTTGTATAAATAATTTTGGGTGAGTACGCACGCGGAGGGCGCAAAAGGCTAATCATGCTTGATTGCAGCTCTCTCGTGTACCTCTTTTGTACACGTCGTTCGCTTTAATCTGCGCAGCATTAGCCTTTATCTCCCTCTCCGAGGGAACTTATTTGGTGGTTGGGACGTGCTTTTGCCTTTCAAATCGCTCTATCTGAACCATTCTCCGACCTTTTTTGCCTGTAGTTAATGGTACACGTCGTTCGCTTTAATCTGCGCAGCATTAGCCTTTATCGCCCTCTCCGAGGGGACTAAAAATGATATTTATTCTTCTAAATCGGTCAAAATACGTTCAAATACCGGATTTTTTAACGCATACCATAATTCTTGTTTGTCTTGCTGAGAGATTAATTCCCAACGCCCTTCCATTTTGTAGAGTTCACAAATTAATGTCCTGATTTTATTTCTTGTGAACTGTGTGTTGGTGGGAACATCATTGTATATTATTACATCTTCTGTCAAGGGACTTCCTTTTTTAAAAAAATCCGCCTTGACTAAAGGCGGTCGGAGGCAGAACCTATTCAGGATAGTGTGCTTATTCGTGCATGGCCTTATTTCGCAGCCCTCCGACCATTGGTCTTCGGGCGCTATGTTTTTTATGCTCCAATGTTAGCGACGGTTGGAGCAACCTGAAAGAGGGTTCTAACCTCATGGCAGTAGTCATCTGCCACGAGGAGACTATAAAATAGTTTTTCTTAAAAATAAAGCAATATTTATATGGCAATGATTTTAATGTGCCGTAGAAACTAAAAAATCTTTGCATCTTTAATATTTATTTAGATTTGAGCTGGTATAATCCGGCTAAAGTTTAAACTTATATTTTTAGGATGTGAACTATGCTGCAGTATATTTTTAATGTTCTGTCTGCGCCTGATTATCTTAATACTATCTACACGCGCAGTTTTATGGCTTTTTTTGTCGCGCTGATTTTGGCGCTCTCTTTTGGTGATCGGTTGATTAAAATTTTGCATGCTCATCAGAAAAAAGGACAGCCCATTCGTGAAGATGGGCCAAAAACTCATTTGCAAACCAAAAAAGGAACTCCAACCATGGGCGGAATCCTCATTTTCGAGGACGCTAACGTTGCTATCCTTTTATGCACTGA
>CALXVW010000057.1 GCA_944392185.1 uncultured Alphaproteobacteria bacterium | reverse complement strand
GGAAGAACTTACGTTGTAGGAGTAGTGATAAAAACACCGACATCAGGACGTAAAGGGGTTGTTGCCCTTACCAAATATGGTTTTTTTGTTTATTTAGACATATTTCAAGATTTTTGTAAAAATAGTTATGCTACGGATGGTCCTCGTTATGCTGGATCCATTATAAGCACCCCTCGTCCACCAAACACCACAACAGAACCTAGTCTAATAAAAAAGTATTTTTCAAAAATAAAAACAGAAATATCATACAATTATAGTTCATATTTAACATACCCACTATGGGCTGCAGAATGCTGGGATACGGGAGAAGAGTTCCGTTGTCATGCAATAACAAGCTCAGGAACCTTAAGTGATTCTGAAGTGGTTTCTAATGACCGGTATGGTATTTGTGTAGCAGACTTCTAAAATTTTCTCCGCTTTCTACTAATCTATAGTCTGAAAAGTGGAGAAAAAAAATCCCCTTCGAAAAAATTTTCTCAAAGGGGATTTCCTTTTTTATTTCCACTTTTCAGAGTACAGATCAAAACGAGCGGGGGTTTTGTTTTAAGCTAAATTTATGCGCTGCGGAGTTCGGCATTAAATTTAGATTTAACCGCCTGCTCCACTTTCTTCATTAATACCTCGATGTCGGTATCGCTGAAAGTATTTTCAACCGGCTGGAAAGTCATCGCTAAGGCGAGTGATTTTTTGCCCTCCGGAAGGTTTTCACCTTCATAGACATCAAAGATCCGCACATCCGTGATATGCGCCCTGTCGGCATTCTTAGCAGCCGCAATAACATCTGCTGCCTTAACTGCCTTGTCAACAATAAAGGCCATATCCTTATCCAAGGGTTGGAAAGCCGAAAGCTCCAACTTCTTGCGGGCTTTATCATTGCTGACGCGCGGCAGAGGAATATTGTCTAAAATGACCTCAAAGGCGACCACCCGCTGCTTGATACCAAAAGTTTTCAGAACAGACGGATGCAGCTCACCAAAATAAGCAATCACGTTTTTGCCCAAACGTAAAGCACCGCTGCGCCCCGGATGATAATAAGCCGGTGCGTCAGTCGTAATTTGAGCATTTTCGAAAGGCCCATTGGCGGCGGCAATGGAGGCCAAAGCGTCTGCCTTGGCATCAAACACGTCATAAGCACGTTCTTCTTTGCACCAGTGCTTTTTAGACGTCATACCTGAGCGAATACCGCCGGCAACCAAGTTTTGCTCTCCCGGCTTGCGGCCGAAAAATACCGGCCCGCACTCAAATAGAGATACATCAGAATATCCGCGGGCAATGTTGTTTTTGAGCCCCAGCAACAGATTTGGCAAGATAGACGGCCGCATAATATCAAGCTCGGTAGTAATCGGATTATAGAGAGCAACTTTTTCCCTGCCCCCCAGAAAAGCCTCGGCCGTCTTAGAGTCGGTAAAGCTCCAGGTAACCGTCTCAAACAAACCGCGAGAAGCCAACTCGTGCTTGACCGTGACGGCACGACGCTGCACCGGTGTCAGAACCTGTTTGGGGAACTTATCATGCGGCAAAGTCTCGGCCGGAATGGCGTCCAACCCAATCATGCGCACAACTTCTTCCACCAAATCATGTTCGCCCTCAATATCCCCGCGCCAAGTCGGAGAAACGGCTTTAATGCGGGAGCCTTCATCACTGACTTCAAAACCGAGTTTGGTTAAGATTTCAATGATTTTTGCCCTTGAAACCTCAAGCCCGACAAAATCTTTCATTCTCTCGGGGCGAATATAAGCCACTTTCTTCTCATAATTTTCACCGCCGGCAACAATCTGCTCAGAGGCCTCACCGCCGCAAATCTCAAGAATCAGCTGAGTAGCATAATCAGAGCCCAAAATATTAGACATCGGGTCTACCCAACGCTCATAACGATAACGTGAATCTGAATCGATTTGGAACTTGCGCCCGGTTCTGGCAATGCATTCAGGTGTAAACAAAGCACATTCCAAGAACACATTCTTGGTCTCATCACTGCAGCCTTTTTCGGCACCGCCCATGATACCGCCCAAACACTGCACGCCCTCATCGTCACAAATTCCCAAAGATTGTGTATCAAGAGCATATTCTTTGTCTTCTAATGAGACAAATTTTTCACCCTCTTTGGCCATCCGCACACAAATATCGCCTTTGAGCTTGTCGGCATCAAAAACGTGCAACGGCCGCGCCATATCATAGTTAATATAGTTGGTGATATCCACAAGCGGAGAGATAGAGCGCAAACCAATAGCGACTAACCGATCTTTCATCCACTTGGGGGTTTCCGCCTTGTTGTTAACATTGCGGATATAGCGCCCCACATAAGTCGGGCAGGCTTTTAAATTTTCAATCGTTACATTAACCGGAGATTTGAAGCTGCTGTTTTGCTTATATATTTTCAGCGGCTTTAGCGTGCCGAGACCGGCCGCGGCCAAATCTCTGGCAATCCCGCGCACCCCCAAACACTCAGCTCTGTTCGGCGTAATGGAAATATCAAAAACCGGGTCAACGTTCAAAACCTCTGCCGCACCAACCCCGATTGGAGTATTTGCAGGCAGGCTGATGATACCGGAGTGATCCTCGCCAACACCAAGCTCTTTTTCAGAGCACATCATACCAAAGCTTTCAACCCCGCGGATTTTGCCGACCTGTATTTTCTCGCCAAAAGCCGGAATCAAGGTTCCAACCGGCGCCAAAATACCAACCATACCGAGGCTGACATTGGGCGCGCCGCATACAATTTGCAGCACTTCTTTTCCGTCATTAACCTTCAAAACATGCAAATGGTCAGAGTCCGGATGATTTTGTAAATCTTCAACTTTTGCTGTAACAAATCCGTCTAAGTTACTGACAGGATTTAAAACTTCCTCAACTTCAAGTCCGATTTTGGTTAACGTCTCGGCAATTTCCTCAACCGAGGCCGTGGTATCCAAATGCTCTTTCAACCAAGATAATGTAAATTTCATCGTGCAGATCCTCCGTTATTGCTCAATCCTCCGGTCATAGAGGCCTCATCCAAAGGCACAAAGCCATAATGCTTCAACCACCGAACATCAGATTCAAAGAATGTCCGCAAATCAGGAATACCATATTTCAGCATCGCCAAACGGTCCATTCCCACACCAAAGGCAAAGCCTTGATATTCATCGGGGTCAATTCCCCCTGCCCGCAAAACATTCGGATGCACCATACCGCAGCCCAAAATCTCAAGCCAATCATCGCCGGCACCGATTTTGAGCTCGGTCTTGGTCTTTTTGCAACCGATATCCATCTCGGCCGAAGGCTCGGTAAACGGAAAATAAGAAGGCCGATACCTAACCGGAATATCATCAAGCTCAAAGAAAGCTTTTACAAAATCATAAAGACAGCCCTTAAGATGCGCCATGGTAATATTTTTATCAATCACCAAACCCTCAACCTGGTGGAACATTGGAGTATGAGTGGCATCATAATCAGAACGATAAGTTCTGCCGGGTGCAATAATGCGAATAGGAGGTCTTTTGGCTTCCATGGTACGAATTTGCACGGAAGAAGTCTGAGTTCTGACCACATAGCTGTCATCAAAATTATCGCTTTCCGGGTTAGGAATATAGAAAGTATCCTGCATTTGCCGTGCCGGATGGTTAGCTGGAGTATTTAAGGCATTAAAGTTATGGAACTGGTCCTCAATATCGGGGCCCTCAGCCACCTCAAAACCCATCTCACCAAAGATGGCAATAACTTCCTCATAGATTTTAGAAACCGGGTGAATTCTCCCCTGATTTTCCGGGCGAATAGGCAAAGTAACATCTATTGTCTCTTTTGCCAGCTTGGCATTAAGCTCCGCTTCGGCCAAAGATTGTCTGCGGGCATCTAGGGCATTTTCGATTTCGCTTTTTAGGATATTCAGGCCCTTGCCCATTTCTTTCTTTTCTTCAACCGAAAGAGTTGCCAAGCCTTTCATCAGCTCGGTAACAGAGCCTTTTTTGCCAAGCACGTTAACTCTGATATCCTCTAAGGTTTTCAAATCTTGAGCGGCGGCAATTTGCGCCAAAGTCATAGATTTAAGATTTTCAATATTTTCCATTTTTTCCACCATGATTTTAAAATATAAGAAAGTCTGACCTGATTGCTCAAGCAGACTCTCTAAATTTTAATTTAATTTCCAGCAATTATTTGCTTAAAGAAGCCTTGACCTGGTCAACCAGTTTAGCGAAGGTTTCGGGCTCTTTAACAGCGATATCGGCCAATACTTTACGATCGAGCTCGATACCAGCTTTGGCGAGCCCGTTCATAAATCGAGAATAGGTCATATCGTGCAAGCGGGTAGCAGCGTTGATACGTTGAATCCACAAAGCACGGAAATTTCTTTTTTTAGTTCTTCTGTCGCGATAAGCATATTGCAAAGCCTTTTCGACTTTTTCAACACCCACTCTGAAGACATTATTATTGCGTACTCAGTAGCAATGAACCATACAGATAATTTTTTTATGACGCGCGTGAGCGGTAACACCTCTTTTAATACGTGACATCTCTGCTTCCCCTTACAAATACGGTAAAAATTTCTTAACGATTTTAACATCGACATCAGCCAACAGCAAGGTGCCGCGAGCCTGTCTTTTCATTTTAGTACCCTTGTTGAAAAGCAAGTGTCTTTTGAAGGCAAAATTTCTTTTCAATTTGCCGGTGCCGGTAACGCCAAAGCGTTTTTTAGCAGCACTTTTAGTTTTTAATTTAGGCATTTTAATCCCTTTCAAAACATGATTACGATGGATTTTCAACGAGTCGGCAGGCATGCCGGTTAGCCCGCGCCACTCGGTTCGGGAGAGTTTATACAACCAAAGTTCGGATATTGCAAGCATTTTCTTCAAGGCAAGGCAAGATTCTTTTGGCATCTCCTTATGATTTAATGTTGACTTTTTGTCAATTTTGGTGTAATTTGAAATAAATACTGATAAGGAGACCAGACATGACAACATTCTTAAACCCTGAACAATACGACAACCTGTTTTCATCTATGAGCAACGATGAACTTTTTAATGCAATTGCAGAAAACTACGCCTCCCTAATCGGACAACTTCAGCAATATAAAGATAATCCCTCTCAAATGCCGGAAATTGACCGTAATCGTTTAGCTTCCTTATTAAAAACCTGCATCAAAAAAACACAAAAAGCACCGGAATCACTTTCACCTAACAACTATTTCTCAGATATTTCTCAAGATGACCTGCAATCCGTCAACGAGAGCTTAAGTTACGAAAAAAAACTATTAGGAGCCTTAAAAACCTTAGCACCTCATACAACGAAAAACCATTTAGGAAAAAAAGACTTCATTAAAGTCTGCGAAACAGCCAGAAATCTTGATAGCCACAATCAGGCCAATGTAGGAAACCGCGTTGCAAACGGAAAAAACACTCTCTTGTCGGGAAAAATCCCCTTAAAAAGAATTCCTTTTACTTATAGCGACAAAAGAGGTGTCACAACTACAGTACAACTTGCCTATGACAATCGTTACAGTGACGAAAATGAAGTACGACAAGATGCCATAAAAGAGCTGAAAGAAAAAAATCCACTGGCCGTTGTTCACTCTCAGGAGACAAAGAAAAAAGAACAACAAACAACACCGAAACAAACAACATATAAAATGAGCCAAGCACAACTCAGAGGTAGCTCATATCGAATGTAATAACCAGGAACAGACAAAACAGCAGAGTTTTTTAAGCTCTGCTGTTTTTTATTGCGCAAACACAGCAACATTAAAATCTTTTAATAAAAATTCTTACTAACCCTTCCTCTTCCACCGGCTTCTTCTATTATTCCGTCTTTGAGCTCCACCACTCGGTCCATCTGCTGTGCCAACTCCATATTGTGGGTTGCAACCAAAGCTGATAACCCAGTCTCTTTGACAATAGCAATAAGCTCGGCAAAAACGCTTTCTGCCGTTTTTGGGTCCAAATTTCCGGTTGGTTCGTCAGCCAGCAGAAGTTTTGGCGTATTGGCAAGCGCCCTGGCAATAGCCACTCTTTGCTGCTCTCCGCCCGAAAGCTCGGCCGGCCGATGCTTGAGCCTTTTGCCAAGCCCCAAACGTTTTAAGAGCTTTTCGGCCTTTTCACGTGCGGCTTTGGGGTTAACGCCGGCAATCAAAAGCGGCATCATCACGTTTTCCACCGCGTCAAAATCCGGCAGCAGATTATGATATTGATAAACAAACCCCAGATAATCACGCCGCAAAGAAGTGCGCATGGCATCACTCAGTTTTGAGCATTTGAGGCCGTCAAGATAAATCTCCCCTTTGCTTGGCTGCTCCAAAAGCCCGGCAATCTGCAGCAAAGTAGATTTTCCGGCGCCTGATGGACCAATAAGAGCCACCACCTCGCCTTTTGCAATATCAAGCTCAATTCCGCGTAAGACCTCAAGTGTTTGTCCACCTTGCTTAAAGGAGCGCCTGAGGTTTTTAAGTTCCAAAGTCGGTGTTTGTTTATTCATAGCGCAAAGCCTCCACAGGATCCATTTTTGCGGCCCGATAAGCCGGATAAAGCGTCGCCAAGAAAGAGAGCAACAAGGAGATAACCACCACGGTCAGAACCTCCATATTATCAACCTTGGCCGGCAGTTTTGAGAGGAAGTAAATTTCGGCCGAGAACAAATCGCGCCCCATCAAGGCTTGCAGACCTTGGCGTATTGCCTCAATATTGTGGCAGAACAACAGCCCCAAAA
>CALXVW010000056.1 GCA_944392185.1 uncultured Alphaproteobacteria bacterium | reverse complement strand
TTGCGTGCAAAGAGAGCACTTGGACTAATGAGCGGATCATCGCTTGACGGCGTCAACGCCGCGGTGATTTCAACCGACGGAGTAGATGTTTTTGAGTTTGGTCCGATTTTAGATGTTCCGTTTGAAGATGAGTTAAGGGAAAAACTGCGCTGGTTTCACCGCCACTATAAAGAGGCAAAGGCAGAAGAAAAAGAGCAACTTGAAAAAGAGTTCACGGAGTTCCATGCCGCAATCGTTAAAGACATCATCAATGACTACGATGAGAAAATAGATATTATTGGCTTTGCCGGCCATGTCGTTGCCCATAATCCGGCCGAGCAATTTATTTTACAGTTGGGTGACGGGCAGTTGCTGGCTAATTTGTGCGGGATTAAGACGGTTAGCCGTTTTCGCCAGGCAGATATACTCTCCGGCGGTCAAGGGGCGCCGCTTTCGGCTCTTTACCATCAGGCCTTGGGGCATAATAGGCCAAAACCGTTGGCGGTTATAGATATCGGCGGTATCTCGAGCCTCACTTGGATTGGTGAAAACGGCGAGATGCTGGCTTTTGATGTCGGTCCCGGAAATAATGCAATAAATGACTGGGTTTTCAAGCGCGGTGGTCAACATATGGATTACAACGGCAAACTGGCAGCCACCGGCACCGTTCATATGCCGATAATCAGCCAGCTTATGCGGCACAAGTATTTGGCTAAAATTCCACCCAAAGCGGCAGATAAGAATACGTTTAATGATAAGCTGGAGCATTTGGAAGGCTTGAGCTTGGAAGACGGTGCTGCTGCCGCCACCTCTTTTGTAGCTGAGGCCATAGCTTATTCCATGGCGTTATATTTGCCCCGGCAGCCCAAAGAGGTCATCATCTGTGGGGGCGGAGCCAAAAACCCGACTTTAGTGCGCTTTTTGCGCCAAAGACTTGATGGTGTGGAAGTTAAAACCGCGGCAGATATGGGCTGGGATGCTTCAGCCATAGAGGCGCAGGCTTTTGCCTATTTGGCAGTAAGGAGAGAGAATTTTATGCCCTCAACCTATCCCTTCACGACAGGTGTGAGAGAGCCTTGTATTTGCGGCGAGGTCTTTGAGCCGCAATCAGATGAATAGCCTACAAAAAAGCCCGGCCTTTTTTAAGAGGCGGGGCTAAAGTACTAACGGAAAAGAGAATCTTCCGATTGGTTTCTTGCTTTTTGAAACAATTGTTTTTTTCGTTCTCTTTCCGCCTGCCATAAAGAAAGCTTGCAAACGGTGAACAAAAAGGCAACGGCAAGCAACATAAGAACAAGCAAAACAAAGACGACACCACCTAAGATGGTAAGAAATGTTAAGAAAATTTCCATAGTATATACTAATTATAGTAAATGTAATTTGTTGTCGTGAATCTCACATACTATACTTTTAGACAAAATGCAATTTTTTTTGTTTTGATAATAAGAAAAAGAAACTAGGGATAAATTTATGTTTGACTCCGCCGAATCAATGTATTATTTTGAAATGCGAATTAGGTTTTTAGGTAAGAGAAAACATATGTGCAAACTTTTCATATCACATATTTTTAGCATTATCCCCTAGGGGGATGATATTTTTGCTGCACATACTCAACCAATTTTTTTCAAAACAAAATAATCAAAAATTTTAAGGTGTTTGATAATGACAAAACATTATGCCGATGTTAAGGCCAAGCCTGACTTTGTAGAAGTCGAAAAAGAAGTCCTCAAGTTCTGGGATGAAGATAAAACTTTTGAAAAATCCGTTCACAATCGTGACGGCGCCGCCGAGTTTGTATTTTATGACGGTCCTCCGTTTGCCAACGGTACCCCTCACTATGGACATATCATGGTATCATATGTCAAAGACGTTGTCGCGCGTTTCCAGACCATGAACGGCAAAAAAGTGGAGCGCCGTTTGGGGTGGGACTGCCACGGGCTTCCGGCCGAGATGTCGGCAGAAAAACAGTTGGGCGTTTCCGGGCGCAAACAAATTGAACAATATGGTATTGAGAAGTTTAATAATTTTTGCCGTTCCGATGTTTTGAAGTATTCCGGCATTTGGGTAGAGATGTTCAAGCGCATCGGCCGCTGGGTAGACTTTAACCATGATTACAAGACCATGGATTTGCCTTTTATGGAGAGTGTCATTTCCAACTTCAAACAACTCTACGACAAAGGTTTGGTATATGAGGACTACCGCGTACTGCCATATTCCTGGGCGGCAGAGACCCCGCTTTCCAACTTTGAGGTCAACCAGGGCTATCAAGACAAGACCGACAATGCCATCACGGTAATGTTCAAGCTTGAAAACGGCATGAAGATTTTGGTTTGGACCACCACACCATGGACCTTGCCTTCAAACCTGATGTTGGCTGTCGGCAATGATATTGATTATGTCGTAATGGAAGAAGACGGCCAAAAATATGTTTTGGCTCGTGCCCTGATGGGCAGATACAAAAAGCAACTTGAACACGCAACCGAGGTTGGCTCTCTCAAGGGTAAAGATTTGGTTGGCTTGAGCTATGAGCCGATGTTCCCCTATTTCAAACATTTGAAAGAAAAGGGCGCTTTCAAGGTTTTGTCAGGAGAGTTCGTTTCAACCGAGGACGGAACCGGCGTTGTCCATATAGCTCCGGGCTTTGGTCAAGACGACTTTGACGTTTGCCGCGCTTATGATGAGCATTTCCCGGTTGTCTGTCCGGTAGATGAGGCCGGCAAGTTCACCTCAGAAGTCTCAGACTATGAGGGCAAGCAGGTATTTGAGACCAATGAGCCGATAATGCAGTGGCTGAAAGAAAACGGCCTTTTAGTTAAAAAAGAGCAATACACGCACTCATACCCGTTCTGCTGGCGCACGGATACACCGCTGATTTACAAGGCGATGTCGAGCTGGTTTGTGAGGGTAACGGATTTCAGAGATGAGATGGTCAAAAACAACCAAGAGATAAATTGGGTGCCGGATCATATTAAAGACGGGCGTTTCGGTAAATGGCTTGAAGGGGCCAGAGATTGGTCAATCTCTCGCAATCGTTTTTGGGGAACCCCGATTCCGGTGTGGAAATCTGATAATCCGAAATTCCCGCGGGTTGATGTTTTTGGATCTCTTGCAGAGATTAAAGAAAAGACCGGTTTTGATGTAAAAGATTTACACAAGCCCTATATTGATGAGGTTGTCTACAAGAACCCCGATGACCCGTCAGGCCAAAGCATGATGCGCCGTGTTGGTGATGTCTTTGACTGTTGGTTTGAGAGTGGCTCAATGCCTTATGCTCAGGTGCATTATCCGTTTGAGAATAAGGAATGGTTTGAGGCTCATTTCCCGGCAGATTTTATTGTTGAGGCAATGGACCAGACCCGCGGATGGTTTTATACTTTGACGGTGCTTTCAACCGCTTTGCACAATAGGCCGGCTTTCAAAAATTGCATTTGCACCGGTTTGCTGATGGCCGAAGGTGGGCAAAAGCTCTCTAAAAGGCTGAAGAACTATCCTGACCCCAATGAGGTTTTGGAAAGCATCGGCTCAGATACTCTGCGTTGGTTCTTGGTATCTTCTCCGGTTCTAAAAGGCGGCAACTTGGCCGTTGATAAGGAGGGAAAAGAAATAGCCAAAGCCGCCCGCGTGGCTCAAATCCCGCTTTGGAACGCTTTTTACTTTTTCACGCTCTATGCCAATGCCGAGGGCTACAAGGCCAAAGAGGTTTATAGCTCTTCAGAGGCGATAGACAACTACATTCTCTCCAAGTTGAAAAAGCTGGCAGAGGTTGTCAATAAAGGCATCAACAGTTATGATGTTGCCGTTGCCACCAATGAGGTAGCCTCGTTTATGGAAATATTAAACAACTGGTATATCCGCCGCAGCCGCGACCGCTTCTGGGAGGGAGATGCTCTGGCGTTTGATGTTCTGTATACGGTTTTGGTAAACTTGAGCAAGATTATCGCACCGCTAATGCCGTTTGTTTCAGAGTATGTCTTCAAGACCTTAACCGGTGAAGAATCCGTTCATTTGACAGATTATCCGAGCTTGCAAGAAATTAAGTTTGATGCCGATTTGGTTGAAGAAATGGATTTCTTGCAAGAGCTTTGCTCGGCAGGCAAGTTTATCCGTGAGGAAAAGAATTTGCGCAACCGTTTGCCTTTGGCCTCAATGACACTGATTGGGCATAAGCTGAGCCCGGCATATCAAGAAATTGTCAAAGACGAGTTAAATGTCAAAGAGGTTAAATTTGATGATAACTTGAGCGCCTATGCGGAAAAGAAGATATATCTATACACGCCGCTTTTGGGCAAGGCTTTGGGCAAAGACATGGGTGCCGTCATGGCTGCTTACAAGCAAGGAAAATGGGAGCTGAATACTGACGGAACATTGTCAATCGGCGGTCAGAAGTTGACACCTGATTTGTTTGAGGTTCGTCTGGAGATGAAAGAGGGTGTCGCCGGCAAGTCTTTTGCAGATAACAAAGCGGTTGTTACCTTGGATACCAATGTAACCGATGAGTTAAAGCGCGAAGGCATGGCCAGAGACTTTGTCCGCTTGGTACAGACCTTGAGAAAGGATAAAGACTTCAACATCTCAGACCGCATAGAGCTCTGCTGGCAGACATCTAATCCGGAGCTGGCCAAAGCTTTGGATGAGAACAAAGCCTATATTGCCGAGCAGGTTTTGGCCGTTAAGTTTGGTGATAGCTGCACCGGCGGCACCACGGCCGATATTGAGGGCGCCAAAGTCAGCTTTGATGCCAAAGTGGCTTAATTTTATAAGGCTTAAGATAAAAACCGCCTTGAGAGAGGCGGTTTTTTGTTGCCAAAAAGACAAAAAAGGTTTATAGGCAAAAATGCAAATTAAACAAAAGATAAATTATGGAAACAAATTTTTATGTGTTTCGCCACGGCGAGACGGATTATAATCAGCAAGGACGTTGCCAGGGTTGTCGCAGTGATCGTCTTCTGACAGATAAAGGTGTTGATCAAGCTAAGAATTTGGCAAATATTCTCAAAATGAGGAAGTTAGATTGCATCTACAGTTCTCCTTTGTTGAGATCGGTACAAACGGCCAACATCGTATCACAGAACAACGGCAAGATACCGGTCATCGTCATGCAAGATTTGCGAGAAGGTAATTTCGGCAAGGCAGAGGGAATGTTGCATGGAGATTTGGAACGCCTTTTCCCGCAATTGCTGAAGAACTTTCTCCAGCCGACCAGAGATAGCTGGGATATGAGTTTTGCTGAAGGCGAGAGCAAGCACCAAATGTTTGACCGAGCATTTGCCGTTTTGCAGAAGATAGCAGAAGAAAACCCCGGCAAAAATATTGGAATCTCGCTTCATGCCGGGATAATCAGCGCCTTGGCCTGCGGTATGGAGCTTTGGAATGTCTGCTACGACAACTGCGCCGTTTTGCATCTGAGCTATGACGACGAGAGCAAGCACTTCCGCCAGGTTATCTAGATGCCGGAATCTAAAAAAAAACCGCCCTCTTAAGGAGAGCGGTTTTTTAGTGTTTTTTTAAATAATTAGGAATAAAATAAGCACCATCATCGGCGTTTTTTAAAGATTATTTTACAAAATTTAAAAAAATTGACAAAAAGTACTTGAAGCAACTGAATTTTTGTGATATATTTCAAAGCAAATGAAACCTTACCTCTTAGATTGAAGGATCTAAAACCATGGCAGAAAATGAAAAAATACAACAGACTAAAAAGATGACAACTCAAGAAGCACAAGAGATCTTGGGCGCAAGTTCTTTTGTAAACTACAGTTACGATGAACTGTTGGAAGCTGTTCGGCTTTTAAGGAATGACCCCACCCAAAAAGACTTGGTAGAAGGCTTTTATGAGCGTTTTGACATGAGCTTGGAAAGTACGGGTGCGGACTACCGCCAATTTGACAAGATAAGAGGCATCTTTGAAGGAACGCCCAAAGAAGAAAAATGGGAGAAAGATGTTCAGTGGAGAGCTGAGGAAACAGCAAAAATACTGGACTTCGGGGAGATGAGCTTTAAGGAGGCTGAGGAACTTCAGGCGCTGTATAATATCGCTCCGCAAAGCGATGAGATAAAATATGCTCAAAGCAGATTAAATAACACCATTGCCGAAAAGATGGATAAACTGATAGAAGGTAAAGAATCCGTAGATATTCATGAGCTTGAATCTGCCAAAAGTTTTGTAAGTCACATTACAGATGAAAAAAAGAGAGCCGAGGTTCAAAAGAAGTTAGACGAGGTATTGAAGTCTTATGGGGAAGAGAATGGTCTCGACCAAGAAATAGAGGTTTTGCGCAAGAATGACAAGAGCTTAGATGAAAATCTTGAGCGTATAAATTTTTATGCCAAGGACGGCACGATTTCCGAAGATTTCAAAGAGCTAGAGCAGGTTTTGGCCAATGTCGATATAGTTGAAGATGACGGCTCCGTTGTGGATGAGGAAAACAAGGCCAAGAACCTTTCTCAGATGTTTGAGGCAGCCAAATTAGAGGCATACCAGGAAAATGTTGGCAACCTGAAATATTTAATGGCTTCCAAGAGCGAGCAACACAAACAGTTGACCGAAAAAGTCAAAGATTTATTTGTGGCCAAGTTGGGTATGGCAGGTGTTGCCTCCACTTTTGAATTGCCCACGGCAGAAGAGCAGAAAGATGAAAACAAATTCAAAGCTTACTTGGAAAGAAAGGCTAAGGCGGCAGATGATTTTATAGCGAGCCTGATTGAAGGCGGGAAAAAGCTTCAAATAAGAGTTAAGGATATCATCACCGCTTGTGCCGATACGGATGTAGAGGTCACCAAGTTCAAAGATGTTTTGGAGGGAAAACTTGGCAAAGGTAAGTCGGCATTAGGCAAGAGATTAAATTCTTTCAGGGACAAAGCTGTTGCACTGTGGGGCAAACGCTATGAAATCGGCCGTGCAGTTGTAAAAAACATCAAAGAGCACAAGTGGCAACATATTGTTAACGGTGGTGCCACTCTTGCTGTTGCCGCAACAGGATATGGGGCCATAGCCATTGGTGCATATGCAGCATATTCAGCAGCCGGAGCATGGATATGGCCGGTTGTAGCCGAGGCACAAAAACAGCGTGCGGTAGCCAAAGCAAAAGGTGAGAAGATTGGCTTTTGGGATTCAATGAAGACTGCATGGCAAACCAAAAAAACAGACAAGGACTACAAGCGCCAAAGCTGGTTTGGCATGGTTGGTGCTGTTGCCGGAGGTTTATTGGGAGCCGGCGGAACAACAATGGGACTAGATAAGGTTTCGTCTCGAGTATTGTCCGGCTTAGCACGCACGGCATCTTCTATCTCAGCCCAAGCCACGGCCATGATTATTGCCAACAAAGAATATAAAAAGAACCCGACTGAAGAAAACAGAAGCAAAAGGAAAGCCGCCAGAATCTCATTTGGTATTGGCTTAGGAATCTCAGCAGTTGGATCATGGTTGAGTCTGAAACGTCTGAACTCAAATGTGGCTGAACATATAGACACAATCACCGGAGCAGGACGTTCACACACCGGAGTTGCCGGAGTAGGGGCTGAAAATTGGCAGGATTCAGCACAACCATCCACACCGTTGCGCGAAGGCTGGGGCAAAATGCCGGAAGTTCCGAGTGCCGGTGACAATAATGCTGTTGCCGATGGGGTTGACACAAATACAATAACCGACGGTACAAACACTAGTGGTGGTACGGCAGCTACCGTTACTGGAACCGAAGCTCATACAGCCGGTGCAGACGCCGCAATAGAGCTGGGCGGAAAATTCCAAAGAGCCGTCAATATTGAAATGAAATTTGGAGCTCACTCGGATTCATGGTTTGATTCAAGAAGCAGTCTTGCCAAATTTGATAATATCATAATTCGAGATGCTGCAGATGGTGGAAACATGAAGTTATCAGCTCAAGAGTTTTTGGATTATGCTAAAGATGTTGACAGCCAAGGCCTCTTGGAAGGAAAGCCGGAAGGAATGAGCGTATCAGAATACGTATATCGTTATAATATGTTGAGAGAACAGGTCGGTTTTTCAGGAAATTTGGCACAGCAACGCATACAGCTCAATAAAGAGTTACTTTCTCTTGGCTTTAAGGAAGGAGATTGGGAGCGTTTCTTGGAAGGCAACATCAGCAAAGCCGAAGCAGATAAACTGTTCCAAACTCACTTGGGCCCGCATTTGGCTCGTACATTAATTGATCGAGACATCAATTGTGGAGAGGTCAATGTGGTCCAACAAGAAATTATTCATCGGGGCTTAGCAACTATTGATACCTCGGGTGAGGTCTATGGCAGGAGTGGTTATTATGTCGGTGCCGGCCACGTCAGACCGGAAGACAACCGTTGGACCGGCAATGAGGCTCACTATCATATTGACGATGATTGCTCTGGTAAAGGCGACTTGCACCAGGCCAAGACTGAGACAAGTGTCGCAAGAAAAGATTTTGGAAGTGTGGGCAGAGATGTAGATTTTGACAATCAGATCAAGAAAACGCAGTTGTCTCCGATGGGTACAGAGCCGGATGTAAATCTGGATATGAGCTATGGCGAGAGCCAATATGATATTCCGGAGTATCAGCAAAAGATGACGGAGGGCGTCGGAACCTTTGAGCGGACAGTTCCGGGAGAAGTTAAATGGGCCATTTCCGGGCCTCATGGTCAACATCCGATTCCTGAAGATGCAAGGGTTACAATTAATAAAGAAACCGGTGAAGTGATGATCCAGTATTCGGATGGAAGAGCTCCTGATTTTTACGACAAGAGTGCTCTCCGTAAGATAACTGAAAATGTAACCGAGACATATGAAGAGCCGGTTATGGTATCTGTTCCTTACACGTCGCTTTCGGATCAAACGGTTAACGAGGCTGCGGCCTTAGCAGGATGTAAACCTGGAGAATTAACAATGACTTCAAGTTTTAACGGAGTAGATCAATATAAGCAATTTACTCCGGACGGTGTGGTTAACATCCGGGTTGGCAAAGACCATGTGCCGCACTTCACCATGACCAATATGGATGGCAGTGAGGCAGTTTCTGTTCCGACCAAGATCGTTGAGGGCCGGTTCAAAGAGGCTGATGCTTTGTTGAGAAATCATGACTACACAAGCATTCCGGCCAAAAATGAAGTTGCCACTAAAATCATCCAAACAAGAATGGGTAGAGGAGGCTTCAGCAAATAAGAATAAAAAAACCGGGGAATTTCCCCGGTTTTTTATTGCCCGATATATTTTCGGATATAACGAGTGTTTTTGCCCACGCGTGACATAATTTCATAAGAAATGGTTCCGGCATCTCTTGCCATATCATCAAGAGTATAGAAATCATCGGCAACATAGGCAAAATCGCCGACTTCTAGGCCTTCTGCCTCGGTCACGTCGCAGATAAGGTTATCCATAGACATTCGGCCGATAACCCGACATTCATGAAGCTTGCCGCGGACTTTGAAATAAACCTTACCCACGTTGGAAAGGGAGCGTGGCAATCCGTCGCCGTACCCGATGGAGGCAATGGCAATTTTGCGGTCAGAACTGGCTCGATAAGTGGCAGAATAACCAACAAATTCGCCTTTGGGAAGGGGCTCAATTTGCAACACGGGAGCTTTGATGCGCACCACGTTTTGCATCTGATTTTGGCGATAAGGCGCAGTGTTGATGCCATACATGGCGGCACCCAAACGCACCATATTCCAATGAAATTTCTCACCTAAAAAGACGCCGTCAGAAGCCGAAAGAGAAGCCGGCAGGTCTGGGAAGTAGATATTTTTAAGCTGTTCAAAGGTCTCTAACTGGTGAGCATTCATAAAATGGTCTTTTTCATCGCCGCAAGCCAGGTGAGACATCACCATCGAAAATTCATTCAAATCAGCATCGCTCAGGGCTTTGAGGTCGTGCTCTCTAAAGCCCAGGCGATTTAGTCCGGTCTCAATATGAATAACCGGTTTTCTGTTTGGCAAGCGGTTGTTTTTCCAAAATTCAAACATCTCGGGACTGCTGATGACAGGGATCAGCTGCGGCACTTGTTGAAAAATATCCAAACAATCCTCGCCGATTCCCTGCAAGACATAAATTTTTGCCTGCGGCAGTTTGTCGGCGATTCTTTGCCCCTCAATGGCATGAGCCACAAAAAAGTTGCGGCATTGTGCTTTTTCATAGAGCAAAGGCGCAACGACAGCGGCTCCCAAGCCATAGGCATCATCTTTGACGACTGCTGCCGGAGTGGCGTGCGGAGCAATTTTTTCTAACAATTGGTAGTTTGCCAATAAGTTGTTTAAGTCTATTTCCAAAATTGGTCTTGTCAAAATACTCATAATTACCTACAATTCGAATCAAAATTTTTTAATGAAAAATCTAAAATGCAGTTTATTGATACCCATATCCACTAGCAAGACTATAAGTCAAACAATGCACCGCAATTTCTTGTCGAGGTAAACAGGCAAGGGGTTGAGGCGGTTGTTTGCGCCGCCACTAAAGAGGGGGATTGGCAAGCAGTGTGTAAATTGGCGGCAGAATTTCCGAGCAGGGTTGTGCCGGCTTTAGGTTTGCATCCGTGGTATTTGCAGAATTGTTCAAAAGATTGGCGTAAAAATTTGCAAGAATTGCTGGAACAAAATCCAAAGGCGCTGATAGGGGAATGTGGGCTTGATCGCCTGAAAGACGTGCCGCCAAATCTTCAAAAAGAGATTTTTGCAGAGCATATCTATCTGGCAAAAGAATACAAAAGACCAATGTTGGTGCATGCGGTAAAGGCCCAGAATTGGCTGGAAGGTTTTTGGACATCATTAAAAGAGGTGCGGTTCGTCCTTCACTCTTTTAGTGGAAGTGTAGAACTTTTAGAGCGAGCTTTGAGTTTTGGTGCCTATATATCTTTTTGCCCCCAAACACGAGCGCGTAAGAATTTTAAGGAGCTGGCGCAGGCAGTGCCTTTGCAAAAATTGCTGCTGGAAAGCGACGGTCCATATCAAGGGAATCCGGCAGATATTTCAGCCTTGGCAAAAGATGTGGCCGAATGCAAAAACATGGAGTTAAAAGAGTTGGCAGCGGAAGTTTATAAAAATTCACGGGAGTTTATAGATGTCAGATAAAAGGTTTATGCGCACGCAAATGCTTTTGGGCCAAGAGGGTATAGAGCGCTTAAAACAAGCAACCGTTATGATTGTGGGCTTAGGGGCTGTTGGCGGCTATGCGCTGGAGGCTTTGGCAAGAAGCGGTATAGGACATTTAATTCTGGTAGATTTTGACCGTTTTGATGAAACCAATATCAACCGCCAGATACTGGCATTAGATTCGACGATAGGCTTGCTTAAAACCGAGGTTGCCGCTGTCAGAGTGAGAGAGATTAACCCCCTCTGCCGGGTCGAGATTAAAAATGTTTTTGTAGATCCAGATAATTTGGCAGATATTTTGGCAGTCAGGCCGGATTTTGTGGTTGATGCCATCGATTCGCTTGGCGCCAAATGTGCACTGTTGGAGTTTTTATGGCGAGAGAAAATAGCGTTTATCTCATCAATGGGCGCGGCGCTCAAAACCAATCCAGCGGATATTGCAATTTCCACACTTAATAAGACTCAAAATTGTGCCTTAGCCAGAAAAGTCAGACACCAGTTAAAAGAGCAAGGCGTAAATCTTGCAGAAGTGCGGTGTGTTTACTCAAAAGAACAACCAAAGCTGCCGCAAACGGCGATTTTGGCGCCGCAAAAAGATGATGGCGTGCGCCATATAATGGGCTCTTTGCCAACCATTACGGCGATTTTTGGACTGATATTGGCCAATGAAGTTATCTTAAAATTATCAAAAGCGGAATTTAAGGCGTAAAACTCGGTTTATTTTCTTGTAAATATGGATAATTTCGGCTAGTTTATAAACGAATTAGTTTGGGAATAGAAGCAATGAAGATGATAAAACCCATAGTTAATCTGTCTAAAACTGCCGATAATTATGATACATTTGTCTTAGGTTTTAACGGCGTTTTGTATGAAGGCGGCAGCATTTTGCCGGGAGCGGTAGATGCGTTGCGCAATCTTGCCGGCAGGGGCAAAAAGATTGTGCTCTTGACCAACATAGCCTGGCGTGTAGCCACAATAGCGGAATGGTTGCGCCAGAACGGTATTAATCCGCAAATCTTCAGTTGTATTATGAGTGCGGGAGAAATTTTGCACTATAAATTAAAACAAGGCAGCGGCAATTATGGTGCTTTGGGGAGTCAATATTATCACTTGGGCTCTTCAGCCGACAAAGGTGTTTTTGCCGGGCTTGATTTTGTGCCTGTGGCCAATCTTTCCGCCGCTCATTTTTTGTACATGGATACGGTATCAGATGTAAATGATACGGCAGATACCTACCGCCCTGTTTTAGAACAAGCGGCAGCTTTGGGTTTACCTTTTGTTTGCGCTGGGAATGATACATCTTGTTTCAAAGACGGCAAGATTTGCTTGGCCCCCGGAGCTTTAGCCGAACAATACGCTGTTATGGGAGGACGTATTGTTACGTTAGGTAAACCAGATATCAACATTTTTAAGTATTGTTTAGATGGAATAGCGGATCCAGGAAGCATATTGGTTATTGGTGATAATGTAGCCACCGATATTAAAGGGGCGGTGATGCTTGGTTGGGACTCTGTATTGATTTCTAAAGGAGTGCATGTTAATTTCTTGGGCGAGGGATACATTCCAGATGTCGCCAAAACCAGAGAGTTATCTAACAGTTATGATGCTTCTCCGGATTATGTCATTTCTAACTTAAGGTGGTAGAAGATATGACACGTAAAAAGATTTTGATTTTATGTGGGGTATTAATTTTTTTAAGTGTGGTATTAACCACGCCTTTAAGTAATATTGCCCGTTTAGGAAATAATTATGATGCCCCCCCATCACCGGAAGATACATTAAATGCCAAAGAGATAAATGCATTTTTAAGCGTATGGTCAGAGTTTATGCAGAGGGGATTAGATAAATCGATGCAACAAATTTCCTTGCAGCAAGAGAGTAAAATACCCTCGCAGATTAAACGTTGGCTTCATGCCAAAGGTTGGAACGCTGAAAGGTTTTTTTCAATAGAGCAACGCTTAAAAGAGTTAGCGGCCATAGCCACGTTGCAAAACAATCTGGAGGACAATCGGGGCTTGTTAAAGACGATGTCTGGAACAGGAGCTGATAATCTTAAGAATATAATATCCTCTCAAGAGAAACAATTTAAGGCCTTAAGTTATGATCCGAATGAACTGGCATTGGTCAGATCTAATTTATACCAGATAGAGCAGGTTTTGTCAGGGAAGGGTGTCTTGGAATAGGTTTTATAATTCTTCGGCCATCAACTGGAGTTCCAGCCACTGATTTTCTTTTTCTTCTTTTTGGGCTTGGAGTTCCGGCAGTTTTTTACTTAAAAAGTCAAATTTTTGTGGATTTTCGGTGTAAAGGGAGGCATCAGAAAGTTCTTCTTCGGTTTTTACAATCTCAGCTTCAATCTGCTCTATTTCTGTGGGCAAAACTTGCAAGAGTCTTTGTTGATTATAGCTGAGTTTTTTAGGCTTAGCAGTCTGTCTAACCTCTTGAATTGGGGCAGAAGATTTTTTCTGCTCGGTTTTGGCAGGCTTGCTTGGGGTATCAGAAATTTTTTCCAAAAGCTCGGAGTAGCTACCGGCATGTTCATAAACAGAGCCATCACCCTTAAGATAGATAATGGAGCTAACCACTCTGTCCAAGAAGTCACGGTCATGGCTAACAATAAGAATTGTTCCGCCATAGTCATCCAAAACCTCTTGCAAGAGGTCGAGAGTATCCATATCCAAATCATTTGTCGGCTCGTCCAAAACCAGAAAGTTTGAAGGTTGGGCGAGAGCTTTGGCCAGCATCAGACGATTTTTTTCTCCGCCGGAGAGGGCTGCCACCGGGCAATGAGCCTGACTGGGTTTAAACAGAAAGTCTTTGAGGTAAGCCACCACATGGCGAAAATGCCCCTGTACCATAATATGGTCACCTTTATCGCAAAGAGTCTGCCACAAAGTTTTTTTGGGGTCTAAGGTGATGCGGTTTTGGTCAAAATAAGCTTCCTCAAGGTTTTTACCAATGCGCACAGAGCCGCTGTCAGGTTCCAAACGCTTGGTCAAAAGCTTAATGAGGGTTGTCTTGCCGGCGCCGTTAGGGCCAACGATTCCAATTTTATTGCCCTTAATAATGCGGGTAGAAAAGTCTTTGATAATCTGCCGCTCGCCAAAAGCTTTTGCGATATGCTTGGCTTCAATTACCAGTTTAGAGCGGAAATCACCTTCATCGATATTGAGATTGATGTTGCCGATTTGCTTGATTTGTTCTTTTCTTTCGGCACGGAGCTGTTGGAGCCTGCGCAGCCGCCCCATATTGCGGCGTCTTCTGGCGGTCACGCCTTTATGAAGCCACTCGGTTTCTTCGGCAATTTTGCGGTTGAGATTGTTTTGCTCGATAATCTCTTGGTTAATGATTTGCTCTTGCCATTCTTCAAAGAACTTGAACCCTTTATTGTTGCGGTGCATTTTGCCGCGGTCAAGCCAGAAAGTAGCGCCTGAGGTGTTAGATAAAAACATTCTATCGTGGGAGATGAGTACGACAGCGCCTTGAAATTCTTTGATAATGTTTTCAAGTTTTTCGATTGTGGCAATATCCAAGTGGTTGGTAGGCTCGTCCAAAAGTAAGATGTCCGGTTCGTTAATAAGAGCTTTTGCTAAGGCAGCCTTACGCTTTTCGCCGCCGGAGGCGCTTTCAACACTTTGCTCGGCGGCAATAGAGAATTGCTCAATAAGGATATTGACTTTATATTCAAGTTCGGGGGTGTAATTTGGTAGGCCTGCCCGCACCACGTCGCGCAAAGTTTTGCATTTTCCAAAATCGGGCTCTTGCGGC
>CALXVW010000055.1 GCA_944392185.1 uncultured Alphaproteobacteria bacterium | reverse complement strand
TAAGAGCTTTCATCCTGATAATCCTCATCTATGCGGAACAAGTCAAATCCGGCTCGGAGCCTCCTATCCAAGAAATAAGGCTCGGTAAAGCTGATGTTGTAGTCTTGTGAACGCTCCGAAACACCTGCATCTACGCTCAAACGTTGTCCGAGACCGCGGAAGTTGTTTTCCGTTACACCGGCTCTTACCAACGCGCCGTTTACGGTTGAATAACCAACACCGACATTGAAATATCCTGTTGATTTTTCTTCAACATTCACATTTAAATCCGCTTTATTGGCATCTTTGGCCACGGTTTGAATATCTACTTTGCTGAAGTAATCCAAATTCTCGACATTGCGTCTGGAATCTTTTATCTTAGATGTGTTAAAAGCATCCCCTTCTTCTATTCGGAACTCGCGACGGATAACCTCATCATGCGTGCGGGTATTGCCGCTGATGTTGATGCGGTCTACAAATATGCGTTGTCCCTCATTGATATGAAAGATAATGTCTATTTCTCCGGTCTCGGTATTTTTTACCAATTCGGGATTAACATCGACAAAGGCAAAACCTTTCTTGCCCAATTCATCGGTTAAGGCCGTCACACTTTTTTCAACCAAATCGTTGTTGTACCCATCTCCGCTTTCTACTTCCAGATACTCCTTAAAGTCATCCGGATTTACGTCTTTAATCTCTGAGGTGATACTTATGTCCTTTATCTTGTAGCGTTTGCCCTCATCTAAAACATAAGTCAGCACAAAAGATTTGCTGTCAGGGCTCAACTCCGCAACCGCAGAAACCACTCTGAAGTCTGCATAACCACGTTTGAAATAAAAACGACGCAACAACTCTTTATCATAATTGGTCTTCTCGGCATCATAGTTCTCTGAGGAAGAAAAAATTCTGTACCAACGGCTCTCTTTACTCATTATAACTTCTTGCAAATCATCGTGATCATAGTGCCGATTGCCAATAAAGTTTACCTTATCTATCACCGCCAAGGGGCCTTCATCTATCTTAAATATCAAATCAACCCGGTTTTGGTCGCGCTTTATTATTTGCGGCTCAACAACCGCGGCATAGCGCCCTGTGCGCTTATATACTTCCAAAATTCTTTGCACGTCTTCTTGAACTTTTGCTCTGGAATAAGTTGACCTCGGTGTTAATTTTACCTCCGTGGTCAACATCTCATCATCTACTTTGTCATTGCCGTCAAACAAAACTTTATTGATAACCGGATTTTCTTCCACCTTTATCACCAGCATGCCGTCTGGACGAACATTTAAGGAAACATCATTAAACAACCCGGTCGCATAAAGCTGCTTTAAGGATGCATCCAGCTTTGAATCATCGGTTAGGGTATTTTTCTTGACATCTACGTATGACAAAACTGTCTCCGGCTCAACGCGCTCCAAGCCTTCTATTTCTATATCCCGTACATAAACAGAAGCCGCTTGAGCAGAAACTCCGCTTAAAAGGCAAAAGGCAAAAGTCCCGTATTTCAATAATTTCATCGTCTGTTCCCCTATGAAAACCAACGGTTAAATAAGTGGTTAAAATCATTATAGGTGGCAAATATCATTAGGGATATCAGCACCAAAAAGCCAAATCGAAAGACATATTCTTTGGCTTTTTCATTGATCTCTCGTCCGACAATAATCTCTATTACATAAATAACAACATGACCGCCGTCCAAAAGAGGTATCGGGAATAAATTTATTAAACCCAGATTAATCGACAGCAAAGCCATAAATGCTATGAAATCTATAATTCCATTTTCTTTGGTAATATCTCCTGACATCTCCGCTATACGCAATATACCGCCGACCTCATCGGTATCTCTCTTGCCACTTATCATCTGGCCGACACCTCGCAGCGTGACTTCCGTGATACGCCAGGTCTCTATAGTTGCATCTTTGAAGGCTTGCAACAAAGATATACTTTCCGGCTTAACCTCAACCACGCTCACGGAGCGAATACCCAACATCGGTTTTTGCTCAGAGGGCTGATTGGCCTCTACTTCCAGTGGCACGACTTTCAAGGGAAAGCTTAAATGTATAATCTTCCCATCTCTTTCTATCTCGAGCTTTACCTCTTTTTCTGTATGCATATCTACTTCTTGACGAAGCTCAGTGAAATTTTTGACTTCTTTACCGTTAACTTTTAATATCTTGTCTCCTTTTAGGACGCCACCGCTTTCGGCTGCGCCGCCTTTTATAACCTCTCCCACTACTGCAGGAAAATCCATCTTGCCTAAGAAGAAAAATATGGAGGCAAAAATAAATATCGCGAATAAATAGTTTGCCCCCGGCCCGGCCAAAACAATCGCCAGTTTCTTAAACGGATTTTGATTGCCAAAAGCATATTTTTTATCTTCTTCATTTAAGTCTTTGCTGCTATCTCCGGCACTGGCGGCATCCTCATCGCCCAAAAATTTACAGTAACCACCCAACGGAATGGCAGAAAGCCTCCATTCAGTGCCATGCTTATCTGTGCGACCCCATAGCTTTTTGCCGAATCCGATTGAAAACTCAGATACCTTCACACCACAAAGCCTGGCCACCAAAAAATGCCCAAGCTCGTGCACAAAAACCAATATTCCCAGTAAAATTATAAAAGGAACAACATAGTAAGCCGTGTTTATCAGCCAATCCATCTTTAATAAGCCTCTTTCCTACAAAATGTATAAAATATAACGAAACGCAATATAAACCAGCGGAGCCGTGAAAATCAAACCATCTATGCGGTCAAAAACTCCTCCGTGGCCGGGAATTAAATCGCTTGAATCTTTGAGGTTTAAAGAGCGCTTGATTTTTGATTCTACCAAATCACCAATCTGGGCTACCACCGCCAAAATAACGGCCAGACCTCCGTAGTACAGAAGATGCGCACCGGCACCGGCATACCAGCAGAATAAATTGCCGATGCAAACAGCAAACAAAATTCCGCCAAACAAGCCGGACCATGTTTTGTTGGGGCTGATTTTTGGTGCCAACTTCGGCCCTTTTACGGAACATCCAACAATCATCCCGCCGATATCCACCGACCAAACAACCAGCATAAACCAAAACGTGACACCAAAGCCGACCAATTCATAAAGCCACATAACCGAGCCAAGCCCGATTGAGGTATAAGCAACACCCAAAACCAATAAATTGCGCCGGGCCTCGCCTTTGGCTTTTATCCATGCCAGCACAAGACCTGCTGCCAGGCAACAAAAATATGGCCAATCCGGCCCCATGAAAATGGCTATCGAGGTTACAAAAGTGTAAAGAACCGCGTAAAAAGCACCTCTGACAGAAGGAACCATCTGCGCCCATTCCCAAGACAAAAGTGCTCCGGCCAGCAAAGCCAAAATCTGTATAAACGGATAGCCTGCAAACAAGCACCAAATAACCAATGGTGCCAATATTAACGATGTTACCGTCCGTTTGATAAATGAACGCAGTTTAGACTTTTCCATATCTTCTCTCCCGATGGTTGAAGTCCTCAATAATTTTTTCCAGTTCTTGTTTGTTAAAATCCGGCCAAAGCGTCGGCGTAAAAAATAATTCCGAATAGGCTATCTGCCACAAAAGATAGTTGCTTATTCTCTGTTCTCCGCTGGTGCGAATCACCAAGTCCGGATCTGGAATATCTTTTGTATATAACATATCCGAAAACATCTTAATATCAATATCTTGAATTCGGATATCCCCTTTTTGTGCCAGAGAAGCCAACTTTTGCGCGGCAGAAACAATCTCTTGTCTGGAACCGTAGCTCAACGCAATGCATAATGTCATCTTGTCATTTCTGGCTGTATTATGCTCTATTTTGGACATCTGGCTCACAATATCTGCCGCTAGCATTTTGCGCTCGCCGATAAACATTATCCTGACGCCTTTTTCCTCAATCTCTTTCAACTCAGATTTCAGGTATTGGCGGAGCAGGTTCATCAGCCCCTCAACTTCTTCTGCATCTCTTTGCCAATTTTCGGTTGAAAAGGCATAAAGCGTCAGGTACTTGACACCCAACTCTCCTGCAGCTCTGACAATTTCTTGCAAGGTTTCCGCGCCTTTTTTGTGTCCGGCCGAGCGCGGCAATCCTCTCTTTTGCGCCCAGCGGCCGTTGCCGTCCATAATAATGGCTATATGCTCTAATTTATCTGAAGTCACCTTAACGCGTCCCTATACTTGCATTATATCTTTTTCTTTTTGGGACATCATCTCATCAATTTTTTTAATCGAATCGTCTGTTAATTTCTGAATCTCGTTTTCAAAACGTTTTTCATCGTCTTCAGAAATAGCATTGTCTTTTTTGAGTTTTTTTACCTCATCCAACGCATCGCGGCGGATATTGCGAATCGCCACTTTATTGTTCTCCGCATATTTGCCGGCCACTTTCAAAAGCTCTTTGCGACGCTCCTCCGACAGAGGCGGAATCGGAATACGTATCAGCTGTCCGTCTGAGACCGGGTTTAAACCTAAATCTGATTCCATAATTGCTTTTTCTACCGCTTTGGCCAAGCTTCTGTCCCAAACACTGACAGAAAGCGTGCGGGCATCAGGCACCGAGATGGTTCCGACTTGAGAAAGCGGGGTCATGGAGCCATAAGCTTCAACCATAATACCGTCGAGCAAACTGATATGCGCTCTGCCGGCTCGTAAACTTCCAAAATCGGCCTTGAGCGAATCGAGCGTTTTATCCATACGCTCTTTGGCATCTGCTTTGATTGAACTAAAATCTGTCATATTTGTTTCCTTTTAACTACTTAATTATTGTAAATTTTCCTTTGCCGCAGACGGCATTTTCAAGTGCTTTTTCTCCGTGTTGCGAAAAGACAACGATCGGTATCTGGTTTTCTTTGGCCAGCGATACTGCGGTCAAATCCATCACCGCTAACTCTTTTTGAATAACCTCATCATAGCTCACGGCATCATACTTTTTGGCCTTGTCATTTTTACGCGGATCCACATCGTATACACC
>CALXVW010000054.1 GCA_944392185.1 uncultured Alphaproteobacteria bacterium | reverse complement strand
ATTGGCGGTTTCCAGCAATGGTTCAGGAGGCAGAAGATCTAAACCGAGGTAGACATAATAGACGCCAAAGCCCATCACTGCTCCGCAAAAGATTTTGCGAACCAAGTTGATGAGTTTTCGGCGCCCAAGATTATCAGTCACAAACTAGTCCTTTTTGCGCAGTGTCGGAAAAGCGATAAAATCGCGAATGGTGGCTGCACCGGTGAGCAAAATAGCCAAGCGGTCAATTCCCATACCCATCCCGCCGGTTGGGGGCAAGCCGTTTTCCAGAGCGACAACAAAGTCTTCATCAAGCATTTGTGCTTCATCGTCTCCGGCTTCGCGTTCAGCCACCTGAGCTTCAAAACGTTCTTCCTGCTCAAGTGGGTTGGAGAGCTCTGAATAAGCACAGCCGATTTCCATACCGCCGATATAGGCATCAAAATGCTCAACCAATCTGGGGTTGGAGCGATGCGTTTTTGCCAAGGGAGAAATATCTCTTGGCATATCCATAACCAAAGTCGGCTGAATAAGGTGAGCTTCAACTTTTTCATCAAATACGGTTTGAACCACTTTGCCCCAAGAGGTGCATTCATCGGCATCAACACCGGCCGTTTTGGCCATGGCCTTGGCTTCATCCAACGTTTGAGCCGACAAAAGGTCTATGCCGGCATATTCTTTACACAAGTCAATAATAGATTTGCGGGCAAAACCTTTTGAAAGGTCAATTTCTTCCTCGCCGAATTTGATAACTTTGGTGCCCAAAACTTTTTCAGCCACATAAGGGATCATGTCGGCAAAGAGGTCAGCCATATCATTATAGTCAGCATAGGCCTGGTAAGCCTCAAGAGCCGTAAATTCCGGATTGTGGTTTTTATCAATTCCCTCATTGCGGAAGTTGCGTCCGATTTCAAAAACGCGGTCAAACCCGCCGACCACCAAGCGTTTTAAGAAAAGTTCAGGTGCCACGCGCAGGTATAAATCCATATCCAAGGTATTGTGGTGGGTGATAAACGGTTTGGCGCTGGCTCCGCCCATAATGGTGTGGAGAATGGGGGTTTCAACTTCCAAAAAGTCGTGCTCTTCAAACCAGCGGCGAATAGCTGAAGTAATTTGGCAGCGCTTTTTAAAGGTCTCGCGGCTGTCATCATTCATAATAAAGTCAACATAGCGCTGGCGGTACCTAGCCTCGACATCGGTCAGCCCATGGAATTTCTCCGGCAAAGGTTGAAGAGATTTTGAAATAATATCAAATTTCTCGGCGGCAATAGAGAGTTCTCCGCGTGGTGTTCTGCGCACATAACCATAGATACCGACAATATCGCCGACATCCAAAGATTTCAGTCTCTCAAGTCCATCCTCAGAGAGGTGATTTTTGTGGCAAAAGGCCTGAATTTTGCCGCTCATATCCTTGACATCAATAAACATACCGTTGTTACGCACGGCCATGGCGCGCCCGGCAATGATGACATAGTCTTGAGTATCGACACCGGCTTCCAAGTCCTTATATTTTTCCTGCAAGTCAGCGGCAAAAGCATTCGGCTTAAAACGATAGGGGTAGGGATTGTAACCTTGTTCTTGCAAGGTTTTTAACTTAGCTAGTCTGGATTCTCTATGGACATTGGTCTCTATTGTCATGATTATTTCCTAAAAGTTTTTATTAAACACAGTTACCACAAACTATAAACAAAGGTTGCGTTTATTTCAATAAATAATTTTACAAAAAAACGGTTGACAGCAAAAAAGAACTAAAGTAGAACAAAAACGAGGCTAAACTTGTTTGTTTGCTTGAAAGGATAAGAATTAATGCTCACCCCAAAACAATACAAACTCTTGATGTTTATCAACAAAACGACCAAAGAAACGGGGTGCTGCCCGTCGTTTGATGAGATGAAAGACGCGGTCGGGCTGAAATCTAAATCTGGTATTTATGCTTTAATTGAAGCATTGGTTGAGCGCAATTTCTTGCGCAAGCTTCCGCACAAGGCAAGAGCCTTGGAAGTTGTGAGGTTGCCTAAATTGAAACCTTCGGCAATTGTTGCCGAGGAGAAAAAGAAGGAAGAAGCTTTACTCAACGCAATGGTTGAAATTCCCCTGTATGGCAAGATTGCAGCAGGTACTCCGATAGAGGCAATTGCCGACGAGAATGAAAAGTTTTCTGTTCCCTATGAGATGGTGCGAGGCGGTCAGTATTATGCTCTTAAGATTGAGGGCGATTCCATGGAAGGTATCGGTATATTAAATGGTGATACCGTCATCATCAAAAAAGCAGATACCGCTCAAAATGGAGATATAGTTGTTGCCTTGGTAGACAATTGCGAGGCGACCTTAAAGCAGATTAAAAAAGAAGGGCCGGAGGTTTTATTAATCCCCAAAAATGATGCCTATGAGGTCAGGCGTTTGCCGGCCTCAAGAGTAAAGGTTCAGGGAATTTTAAGTTCTCTGGTCAGAAATTATCACTAAGTTGAAAATCAGAATTAAGATATTAATTTCTTTGGTGTTTGAACATCAAAAGAAAGGGTATTTCAATGAAAAAAACAAGTTTGGTTTTAGCGCTTGGTCTGTTGCTAGGGGCTTGTGCCACCACGGCCAAGTATGATTCGGAACTAAATTCGCTGATAGGCAAAAGCAAAGAAGATTTAATCCAGAAGATGGGTTCTCCGAGCGCGGTAAAAATGCTTTCAAATGGGGATGAGGTTATTGCTTATACAAAGATAAACGATGTATATGTTCCTTCGGAATTTTATTTATACAACCAAGGAGCGTTGTCGAACGAGGGAGATTTATATGCGCCGTTTTTAGATACTTATGACTATTCTCCTTATGGCGGTGCTTTTGGCTACACGGTTGAATATGTGTGCAAAACGGCATTTTATTTGCAGAGCGGAAGAGTAATCGGTTGGAAATGGCGTGGTAACGATTGCGCGTCTTATTAAATAAAATTGTGCCTGCTAAACAATTATTAACTTAAATCTGTTTCACTAAAAAGAAATAGGGGAAATAATTTTGCGAGTCTTTTTTGATAAGGCACGCTGTCCGAGATTTAAGGAAGAATAATAATGGGACTGTTGTGGGAGATACAAAATCGGATAAAGAGTTCCGGTTTTTGGCTGATAGGAGCTTTTTTAATAGTTTATTTTGCTTTCCATGCCATAAACGGGGAGCGAGGTTTGTTGAAATACTTGTATCTCAGGCAAGAAATCAGCGAGGCCAAAAAGATAGCC
>CALXVW010000053.1 GCA_944392185.1 uncultured Alphaproteobacteria bacterium | reverse complement strand
GGCGATTCGCTGTCTCATATTCTACGTGTGAGGTAGAAATGGTAATTCCACGTGCCTTCTCTTCAGGTGCTTTATCAATTTGGTCATATGCCGTAAAGCTGGCTCCGCCCTGCTCAGCCAATACTTTCGTAATCGCGGCTGTCAAGGTCGTCTTACCGTGGTCTACGTGACCAATCGTTCCAATGTTGCAGTGCGGCTTCGTCCGCTCAAACTTCTCTTTTGCCATTTAGATTTACTCCAAATAAAGTTAGTTAATAAAAAAATTTTTCTTGTTTGATTTTCGCTTTTAGAGGAGCAGATAGGGTGATTTGAAAAGTGAGAAAAATTTTAGAGTACAAAGAAGTACATGAATTTTTCGAACTGCATCAAACCGCCCTAGATGCCCTATAAAACGAAAATCCTATGAATTTTTGGCTTTTACCTTATCAGCAATATCCTTAGGTACTTCCGCATAGTGGTCAAACACCATGGTAAACTGTGCACGACCCTGTGACAAAGAACGCAAGGTATTTACATAGCCAAACATATTGGCCAGAGGCACCTGAGCGTCAATCACGCGAGCATTTGCACGTTGATCCATACCATTTACCAAACCACGACGAGAGTTCAAATCGCCGATGATATCACCCATATATTCTTCAGGTGTAACAACCTCAACCTTCATAATCGGCTCCAAGAGCTTCGGATTTGCCTGACGCATACCTTCGCGGAAAGCAGCACGAGCAGCAATTTCAAAGCACATAACGTTAGAGTCAACTTCGTGATAAGCACCATCATAAAGGTTACACTTAACACCGGTAACAGGATATCCGGCAATAACACCAGCATCCATAGCGCTGTGCAAACCTTTTTCAACACCGGGGATATATTCCTTAGGAACGTTTCCGCCGACAACAGTGTTCTCAAATTCAAAACCATTGTAACCTTCAATCGGTTCAAACTTAATTTTGACTTTTGCGAACTGACCGGCACCACCGGATTGTTTCTTGTGGGTGTATTCAATATCACAAGGTTTAGTAATTGTCTCACGATAAGCAACTTGCGGCTCACCGACATTGCACTCTACCTTGAATTCGCGTTTCAAACGATCAACGATAATTTCGAGGTGCAACTCACCCATACCACGGATAATGGTTTGTCCACTGTCTGGATCTGACGTAACCTTGAAAGACGGATCTTCCATCGCCAAACGAGACAAAGCCAAGCCCATTTTCTCAACATCAGCTTTAGTTTTCGGTTCAACAGCCAACTCAATAACCGGATCAGGGAATACCATGTTCTCAAGAACAATCGGATGAGATTGATCACACAAGGTATCACCGGTAGTGGTGTCTTTCAAACCGGCCAAAGCGACGATATCTCCGGCATGAGCTTCTTTCAAATCTTCACGTTTGTTAGAATGCATCAACAACATACGACCAACGCGCTCTTTTTTATCTTTAACCGAGTTATAGATATAAGAACCGGCGGTCATTGTTCCGGAATAAATACGTGTAAAGGTCAAAGACCCGACGAAAGGATCGTTCATGATCTTGAATGCCAAAGCAGCTAAAGGCTGATTGTCATCGGGTTTACGAACTTCTTCCGCATCGGTATTGGGATTGACACCTTTAATAGCCGGAATATCAACCGGAGAAGGCAAATAATCAATAACCGCATCAAGCAAAGGCTGAACACCTTTGTTCTTGAAAGCAGTACCACAGAAGACCGGAACAAAGTCTTGAGCCAATGTACCTTTGCGGATACATTTTTTCAAGGTCTCAACCGAAACTTCTTTGCCTTCCAGATAATCTTCCATAGCTTGCTCATCTTGCTCAACGGCAGTCTCAACCAAGTTATGATGATATTCTTCAGCCTTTTCCTTGAGGTCAGCCGGAATTTCCTGAATCTCAATCGGAGAATCCGGGGTATCGCCGGTATAGATGATTGCATTCATGTTGAGCAAATCAACAACGCCGCGGAAATCAGCCTCAGCGCCGATCGGCAATTGCAATGCCAACGGGCGAGCACCCAAACGGTCCTTAATCATGTCCAAACAACGGAAGAAGTTTGCACCGATACGGTCCATTTTGTTGCAGAAGCAAATTCTCGGTACGCCATACTTATCAGCTTGTCTCCAAACTGTCTCAGACTGCGGTTCAACACCGGCAACCGAGTCAAATACGGTAATGGCACCATCCAATACACGCAAAGAACGCTCAACTTCAACGGTGAAGTCAACGTGTCCCGGAGTATCGATCAAGTTAATACGATGTCCTTTCCAAAAACAGGTGGTGGCAGCAGAGGTAATGGTAATACCGCGCTCTTGCTCTTGTTCCATCCAGTCCATGGTGGCAGCGCCTTCATGAACCTCACCGATTTTGTGGGTTTGACCTGTGTAGTAAAGGATACGCTCACTGGTCGTCGTTTTACCGGCGTCGATGTGAGCCATAATACCGATGTTTCTATACAATTCCAATTTATGTGTACGAGCCATTGTATTTTATCCCTAAACTACATTAAAATTTATAATGGGAGAAAGCCTTGTTGGCTTCAGCCATTCTATGAGTATCCTCACGTTTCTTAACGGCAGAACCTTTGTTAGCGACAGCGTCTAACAACTCGTTGGCCAATCTCTCTGTCATTGTAGATTCTGAACGTTTTTTAGCAGCTTCGATAATCCAGCGGATAGCCAAAGCCTGGCGACGGTCCGGACGAACCTCCATCGGTACTTGGTAAGTAGCACCACCAACGCGGCGAGACTTAACCTCGACCAAAGGCTTAACATTTTCAATAGCGTCAGCAAAGACTTTCAAAGCATCTTGTTTTGACTTGGCAGCAATGATATCAAAAGCAGAATAAACGATTTTCTCGGCAACAGCTTTTTTACCATGCTCCATAACGTTATTAATAAATTTTGCGACTACCTTATCGCCGAATTTAGCATCAGGCAGTACGATTCTTTTTTCAGCAGTATGACGACGTGACATCTTTTCTACTCCTTATTTCGGTCTCTTGGCGCCATACAACGAACGACGCTGACGACGTTTGGAGATACCCTGAGTATCCAAGGTACCACGAATGATATGATAACGAACACCAGGTAAGTCTTTTACACGGCCGCCTTTAATCAGTACCACTGAGTGTTCTTGAAGATTATGACCTTCACCAGGGATATAACTGATTACTTCAAAGCCGTTGGTAAGACGAACGCGAGCCACTTTACGCAAAGCGGAGTTCGGTTTTTTCGGGGTTGTTGTATAAACCCTTGTACAAACACCGCGTTTTTGTGGACAAGCTTTCAAAGCCGGAACTTTGTTTCTCTTCACTTTGGGTGTTCGTGATTTACGAATTAACTGATTAATTGTAGGCATCACAAATTTCCTTAAGTTTTTGATTTAGTTAACAAAATACTCATCTAAAGCCGTGTAACCGGGACACGCGAATGCCCCGACTTCTTTAATTGAGTCTCGGCACCATAGACTCATAAACGTTTTAAGTCAAGGGCTTTTTACAAAAATTTTCAATTATTTGAGTCTAAAAAGTATTAAGTATTCATTTACATTTAAGCGCTCCAAGGCTCTCCGATTCGCCGCTTAAAAAGTCTTTCTGAAGCACCTTAGGTCCAATTGAGTCTAAGAGCGCTGAAGTTTATCCATAAGCTTTACCATCAATTGCTGACGAGAAGCATCATATTTTTTTATATTTTCCAAATTCATTTTTGCCTGCTGCTGAAAGGGAAGCCCCTGCCGGACCATCGCCTTCATGCTGAGAACGTCATCTTCAAAATGCACCCCGGAAACAATAACCAATCCTTGACCGTAACGCCTAGCCAATATCGCCGGAGGATTACCTTCAGCCTCTTCATAAACAGCCAAAATTTCAGCATCTTTAACCTGCTCAAACTTAGGCCCTCCATGATAAAGCACACCATGTTCTTCGCCATCATCCAGCCAACGAACCTTAGTTATAACAGCGTTGGCGGCCGTTGGTTTGTAATAGGAAGGCAAACCGAAATCATTTTTAAGCGTCCCCTCTGCCACTGCTTCCACCAAATCAAGTCCGCACTTTTGGTTTAATGCTAGTTCTGGCACATCTTGTTCAAAACAAATTTCACGACAAGCATAATAAGCACCTGCACAAATCCCGAAATAAACCCCACCGCAAGCGACATAGTCTCTGATTTTTTGATTACCGAGTGTTTTAAGTTTTTGCAAATACGGCGTTGCCGCCCCACCGGGAAGAAAGAAAGCCAAAACATCCTCATTCAAAGCATTTTTTCTTAAAATATCATCAGCCCTAACCGGCTCGACAAAAATATCCTTTGGCCCGAAATAATCGCCCAACACCCGCACCAAATCGAAAGTGCAGGCACAGCCGACATCATCATAAACAAGTATTTTTTCACGTTTCTTTTCCATATCGGCTTTCTACACGGCGGCCGACAAGATGTCAAATAAAAAACTTTCTTAATTTTGGCCTGATTCTTGCATAACAGATAAAAAATTCTTGCGTTTTTAAAATATGCTTTTAGGATTTCTCCATACGTTAATATTATGGAGATTCTATAAACATGACACTGGAACAGGATATTTCCTGCGCAAAACGCACTATTGATAAAGAAGTTGATGCCCTTCGCACCCTAGAAGCTTCTTTCAACCAAACTCTTTCTTCCGCTTTGGATTTAATGCAAAAAGCTCAAGGGCGCATTATTGTTACCGGTATGGGCAAATCAGGCCACATTGGGCGTAAGATTGCCGCAACCTTAGCCTCTACCGGCACACCGTCATTTTTTGTGCATCCGGCTGAAGCGAGCCACGGAGACCTTGGCATGTTCACCGAAAAAGATGTTGTTTTGGCTATCTCCAACGGCGGAGAATCAAAAGAACTATCGGATATTCTGGTGTTTTGTAAGCGCTATGGCATTCCTTTAATAGCCATGACCAAAAATCCGGAAAGTTCATTAGGCAAAGCCGGCGACATTTTATTAAAGCTGCCCGATAACGGAGAGGCTTGCCCGCTTGGCATGGCTCCGACCTCATCCACCACTGCCACTTTGGTTTTAGGAGATGTTTTGGCCGTGTGCCTGATGGAGCGCAAAGGCTTTTCAAAATTAGACTATAAAAAACGTCACCCCGGCGGCAAACTGGGCGCCATGCTGCAAAAAGTATCAGACTTAATGCATAAAGGAGATGAAATTCCCCTGGTAAAAGAAACCGCCTCCATGCAAGAAGCGCTTCTGACCATGACTTCAAAAATGCTTGGATGCGTAGGAATTATTGATGAAAGCGGCAAGTTAGAAGGTATCATCACCGATGGTGACTTGCGCCGTTGTATGTCAGCCGACATCATGAGTAAAAAGGTTTCTGACGTTATGACTCAAAACCCCAAAGTCATTGCCCCGGATGTTATGGCGGTTGAGGCCTTAAACATGATGAACAATACCGGCAAAGGCATTACTCAGCTTTTTGTTTTGGATGAAGATAAGAAGCCTATCGGCATTATCCATATTCATGATTGCTTACGAGCCGGAGTTGCTTAAAAAGTGGTAGACCTAAAAAAAATAGACACTTATTTTTACGAAGACACAAAGCTGTCAAATTCTTCAGCGGATCAGCAGCCTTTGCTAAAACATTCTCGTTTTGTAAAACTGGCAAAACTGTCCCTACCGTCCATTGCGGCGGTGTTGATAGTTTTGCTGCTGTTGTTTCCCAGCTTAAGACACGATGCAAGAGATTTTAAGCTGGATATCACCCGACCCAAACAAGGAGAGCTTGAAAAGCTGCATGTAGAAAACACAGTTTTTTACATTACCGATAAAGACAATAAAGTGAATAATTTTGTTGCCAGCAACATCGATGAAACTTCTCCCGGTTCTAAGCTGATAAAACTAACCAAACCTGAAGGCATATTGCCTTTGGATAAAGAGCGCTGGATAAATATCAAAGCCCCGATAGGTTTTTTTAACCAAACAAACAATCTACTAGAATTAAAAGAACAAGTTGAGATGTTCTACAGCGAAGGAATGAACGTCATAACATCTTCAGCCTTTTTTGATTTTAACAATTCCAAAGGATATGGGAGCAAACCAATTAAGGGGCAAGGTTTTTTAGGAGATTTTACAGCAGAAGGTTTTGAATTTTCGACTAAAGATGATATTTTAATTTTTAAAGGGCATAATGATATAACCATCAAAGAAGAAAGTTTTTCAAAATGAGATTAATTTTAAGCGTAGCCTTACTCATCATATTCAACTCAACTGTTTATGCGGGAGATGTTAACATCACGGCCGACAAGCAGGTCGAATGGCATCAAAAAGAGCAAAAAGTCGTAGCCCGCGGCAATGCGGTCGCCACCAAAGATGACATGAATATAAAATCGGATACATTAACGGGATATTATCAGCCGGGCAACAAAGGTTCTAAAGGAAAACTTAATCGCGTTGTAGCAAACGGCAATGTTCGCATGCACTCTCCGAGAGCCGATGCCTTTGGAGACAATATGGATTATAATTTAGATAAAGATACAGCTGTTTTAGTCGGCAAACCGGCAACAATCAAGACAGAACAAGAAACCATAACCGCACAAGAAAACATCACCTACTATCCTTCACAACAAAAGGCCATTGCTCTTGGGAATGTCAAGGCCATTGACAAAGACGGGAATCAATTATTCTCAGACAAGATGATAGCATTCTTTGTAAAAGGAAAAGACGATTCTTCAAGCCTGACGTTGGACAAAGTAGATATTTTCGGCAATGTTAAAATCATTAC
>CALXVW010000052.1 GCA_944392185.1 uncultured Alphaproteobacteria bacterium | reverse complement strand
GGCGATTCGCTGTCTCATATTCTACGTGTGAGGTAGAAATGGTAATTCCACGTGCCTTCTCTTCAGGTGCTTTATCAATTTGGTCATATGCCGTAAAGCTGGCTCCGCCCTGCTCAGCCAATACTTTTGTAATCGCGGCTGTCAAGGTCGTCTTACCGTGGTCTACGTGACCAATCGTTCCAATGTTGCAGTGCGGCTTCGTCCGCTCAAACTTCTCTTTTGCCATGTTTCAAAATCCTAATGTTTATGTTGTTAAGACCGTATTTGGATAAAGGGGGAATTATGGAGCGGGTGAGGGGAATCGAACCCCCGTCATAAGCTTGGAAGGCTTCTGCTCTACCATTGAGCTACACCCGCTTAATCAACCTCTATCCAGAGTTAAACCTTATCAGTGGTGGAGGGGGATGGATTCGAACCATCGTAGACGAAAGTCGACGGATTTACAGTCCGTTGCATTTGACCGCTCTGCCACCCCTCCTCAAGAAAAGAACTGACAAGGAATGAGGATTGTCTCCAGCATTATTGCTAATGTAGCAAATAATAGCATTTTGGCCTGATTGTCAACACATTTTTTATCAAAATCTTAATTAATTTAAAATAGCCTAAAAAATAGTATTAAATACAAAGGAATAAAAAATGTCCGCCATAGCCCTCACCGAAAAAAGCAATCCCACCACCCAAAACATCGACCTGATGGATTCGTATGAAATTGCCAAAACAATCAACAATGAGGATAAAAAAGTTGCTTTAGCGGTAGAAAAAACTCTACCGCAAATCGGCCAAGCCATAGAGCTGATTGCGCAAGCATTTCTAAAAGGCGGACGGCTGGCCTATTTTGGTGCCGGCACCAGCGGACGCTTAGGCGTTTTGGATGCCTCTGAGTGTTGGCCGACTTTTGGCGTTGAACATGGAATGGTCTGTGGTTTTATTGCCGGCGGTGACAAGGCCTTGCGTTTTTCAATAGAGAATTCCGAAGACAGTAGCGAACTGGGACTTCAAGACTTAAAAACCTTTGCCCCCAAACCGCAAGACATCATTGTCGGCATTTCCGCTGGCGGCGGCCCCAGATATGTTTTGACGATTCTTGAAGAAGCTCAAAAATTGGGCTGCAAAACCATCGGCATCAGCTCCAACCCCGAGGCCAAGCTGCAAAAATTCTCAGACATTTTTATCAACCCCGTTGTTGGTGAAGAAGCCGTCACCGGCTCTTCAAGAATGAAATCCGGCACCGCCCAAAAAATGATTTTAAACATGCTCTCCACGGGAGCAATGATTCGCATTGGCAAAACCTACAAAAATTATATGATAGATGTTAGATTAGCCAATGAAAAGTTAATAGACCGCGGCTGCCGCATTGTTGCCGAAATCGGAAACATATCATATCAAGATGCGCAAAAATACCTAAAAAAAAGCGGAGGCAGAGTAAAAACCGCTTGTGTTATGGCTCTTAAAAATTGTAATAAAGAAGAAGCGGAGGCATTACTTTCCGCCCAAAACGGAATTTTAAGAAAGGTTATCGGTTGATGTCAAAAACAAGCAAACCAAACAACAATCAAAAATCAAGCCTTATTCTCTATGGTCGGCACGCCGTTTTGGAGGCTTTGCAAAATCCTCTGCGCAAATGCTCAAAAATTTTGTGCACCAAAGAAAACGCAGAAGACATCCGTCGCATAAGCAAAATGGCGCCGCAAATTGTTGAGCGCAAAGAAATAGACAAGCTCTTGCCGCCTGAGGCTGTCCACCAAGGATTTGCGCTGTTTTGCACCGAGCTTGCACCGGCTGCCTTGGAAGATATCATTGAGCAAGCCGAAGCTCTGGAAAACTGCAACATATTAATCTTAGACCAAGTAACCGACCCGCAAAATATCGGCGCCATTATTCGCTCGGCCGTTGCTTTCAACTGTTTGGCTCTGATTGTTCAAGATAAAAACGCGCCGTCAGAAACCGGCTCCATGGCTAAGGCCTCCGCCGGTATGATAGAACACTTGCCGATTGTGCGTGTCACTAACCTGGCACGCGCCATAGACCAACTTAAAGATGCCGGATTTTGGACAATCGGTATGGACGGCTATGCCAAGACAACTGTTTCCGAGCTCAAAAAAGGCGGTAAAAACGCCATCATTATGGGCTCCGAGGGTAAAGGCATGCGGCGCTTGGTTGAAGAAAATTGCGATATCACCGTCAAACTGCCGATGAATCCATTGGTAGAAAGCCTCAATGTTTCCACCGCCGCTGCCATTATTCTCTATGAGATGAACAAGGAATAAACCATGACCACCAGTTTGCAAATAAGCAATCTCACCAAAACCTTCGGCAACATCACGGCCGTTGATAAGCTTGACCTAAAAGCTCACCCCGGCTCGGTTATTGCCCTTTTGGGGCCGAATGGTGCCGGCAAATCAACCCTGATGAATATGATTGCCGGATACCTGGCCCCAGATTCGGGGAAGATTGAAGTTTTGGAAGAAGACATAGCATTACACCCGCTGGAGGCCAAAAAAGCAATCGGCTTTCTCCCTGAAGGCTCGCCTCTCTATCCGGACATGAGCGTAAAAAGCTTTTTGCAATATATTGGCAAGCTCAAAGGAGTTTCATCCAAGCGTTTGCAAGAGGTTGCGGAGTTGGCACAAATCATGCCGGTCTGGCAACAAAGAAACGAAACTCTCTCCAAAGGCTACCAACGCCGCGTCGGTTTTGCCGCAAGCATTTTATCTGACCCGCCGATTCTACTTCTAGATGAACCGACCGATGGTCTGGACCCCAATCAAAAAGAACATATTCAAAAACTCATCCACCAAATGGGCAAAGAAAAAACCATATTGATTTCGACCCATTTGCTGGATGAGGCCGAAACAATAGCCGACAGAATTGTTGTAATGGATAAAGGACAAATAAAAGCCGACGGAACCTTGCAATTGATTCTGCGCCAAACACGCACTCTTGATTTGGCTGATGCTTTCAAAAAACTGACCCGTTAAAAATATTCGGAGAAAGTTAAATGAACAAGATAAACATTGTTATCAAAAATGAATTTTATCGTTATTTTATCTCGCCTTTAGCCTATGTCTATCTGATTGGATTTTTACTGCTAAACGGCTCTTTTGCCTTTTATTTTGGTCATTTTTTTGAGCGCGGCCAGGCAGATTTGCTCTCCATGTTTTCCTTTCAACCCTGGCTTTATCTTTTATTTGTTCCAGGTATTTCCATGCGGCTGTGGGCAGAAGAGTTCCGCTCCAAGACCATTTTGCAATCGGCCACCTTGCCGGTATCATTATCAAGCTTTGTATGGGGCAAATTTTTAGCCTCTTGGCTGTTTTGCGGTTTAGCTTTGATGCTGACATTTCCTTTTTGGGCGGTTGTAAACTATCTTGGCTCGCCGGACAACGCCGTCATTGCAGCCGGCTATCTTGGCTCGTTTTTGTTGGCCGGTTGTATGCTTGCCATTTCTCAAACCATGTCGGCACTCACCAAAAACCAGGTTATTGCTCTGGTTTTAGCCGTCATTGCCAACCTATTTTTCTTTTTAAGCGGGCTTGAATATGTTTTGGAATTCTTCCGCGAATTCTTCTCGCCTGCCATTGTTGATATGATAGCCTCTTTTAGTTTTCTGACCCACTTTGAAAGCTTAAGCCGCGGGCTGTTTGAGTTAAGAGACATCATCTTTTTTGCCTCTCTTATTTTACTTTTCAACTTCACAACGGTTCTAATCGTAAGCTTCCGCACCAAAGGAACCTCCGCCTGGTTAAATTCCTCAAAAAAAAGTGCTTATATTTTGGTTTTTTGCTTTTTATTAATCGGTTTTTGCGGATTGAATCTGTTGGCCAACAATTACCTGCGCAGATTCCAAATTGATTTTACCGAAGAAGGAATTTTCACCCTCACGCCTTCGACTAAAGAAGTTATTTCTGAGATAAAATCGCCGATAACCGCCAAATTATACTACTCTCCTATTTTAGGGCGCCGCAACGCCGCCGTTCGCCTGATGTTTGACAAAGTAAGACTTCTTTTGGAGCAATATGCGGAACTTTCAGACGGCAAAATAGAGGTAAAGATTTACAATCCCCTGCCATTGAGCAATACGGAAGATCGGGCCATTGCCGGCGGCCTGCAACCGCTGCCGATAATAGACAGCAACATCAACGCCTATTTTGGCCTGATTTTGAGTGATGAGGAAGACAACAAAGAGGTTGTTCCGTTCTTTCCTTTGGAGCGGCAAAATTTCATTGAGCAAGATTTAACCGAAGCCATTTACCTGCTCGAACGAGAAAAACCCAAACTCGGACTTTTAACCTCCCTGCCGATGGGAGATGAAATGATCGGCAATGTTGTCACTCCCCATTGGGAAGTCTTAAATCAACTCTCACGCTTTTACGATATTGTCTCTGTCTCCAACACTCAAAACAATTTAGACGGCATAGATGTTTTGATGATTGCGCATCCGCAAGATTTGTCAGAAGAACTCACCGACAAGATAAAAGAATACAGCCTTAAAGGCGGTAAAGTTCTGGCATTTTTTGACATTGCGCCCGAGGCTCTGCCTTTGGTCGGCCCCCTAGCCGCTCCTTTTTCGGCTTCAGATTATGGAGATCTGCCTCAATCTTGGGGAATTCGTTTTTATGATGAGGCTGTCGTGGCAGATTTAGACAATTCCTCTCTGATAGACGCCACCACAAATTATCAGAGCACCCCGGAATTTACCCAAGACTTGATTCAGTTTTACCTAAAAGATTCAAGTTTCAATCCCTCTGCCCCCGTGGTCAAAGGGCTAAAAAAGATGCTTCTGACTTCTGCTTCGGTTTTTGCCCCTCTGAAAAATGCAGAAATAAGTTTTGAGCCTCTTTTACAAGCCAGCGAAAACTCTGCCCTATTAGCGGCGGATGTTGTTTATAAGCACATTCATCCGGCTGTTATCTTAAGAAGCTTCAAAAAAGACAATAATCCCAAATATATTGCCGCCCGCATCCGGGGCAAAGACACGCCTTTGGATATTATTGTCGTCGGCGACAGTGATTTGCTCTATGACAATTTCTGGACCACCCACCAAACAATTCTAGAAAACAACTACGCCATCCCGATCCTAGACAATATAAATTTCGTTCTAAACGCGCTTGATACCCTAAGAGGAGATGACACCTTAATAAGCCTGCGCGGCAAAAGCTACAAATCGCGCCCCTTCACCGAGATAGAGCAAGCAAGAATTTATGCCGCCAAAGATTTCAAAGTCAAAGAAAAAGAAATCTTTGACAACTTGGCAAGGGCCAAAGCCGGTATGCAGGAAATTATCGGCAAGCGCATTTTTGAAAACCGAGAAACCTTTACGCCTGATGAATTGGCGGTTATTGCCGGTATCCGCAAGCAAATAGATAAAGAAAGGCGCAATTTATTTGAGATTCGCCTGAATTTTAACGACCAAACGGATAAACTGAAAAACATCCTCAAGTTTGTCACAATTTACGCCATTCCGCTTATCTTGTTGATAATTTTAGTTTTGCCGCTTTTCAAAAAGAAAACAAGCTTATCTGGCCAATCCTCAAAAAGACTTAGCCGCCAAATTTTGATAATCGGAAGTATAGCCCTGTTACTCTTAGGCGCGGGCTTGGTTTCGGTTTGGCACCATTCAAACAGCACCAGCCTAAACTACGAAGACAAACCCCTGTTTGAAAACTTATCAAAACAAATAAACGATATATCTGTCATTGAATTAAAAAGCCACAACCAAACGCTTATTTTCAACAAAGATTCCAATGGCCTGTGGCGACTGAAGGGCTATTCTCACTATCTGGTTTATCAAAATCGGATTCGTAGTTTTTTGAGCGCTCTTTTAGAGGCCGCCTATTATGAGAAAAAAGCCGGCGGCTTGGAAAAATTAGCAAACTTTGACCTTGGCCCGATAGAAGATAAAACCTCCAAAGCCGTTGAAGTAACGCTAAAAGATGGCAAAGGAGACAATATTCTTCAATTTTATGTCGGAAAATATGACTTAGACCTTGGCCGCGGCAGCCGCGGAGCCTATATTCGCTTTACTAATAGTTTTCAGGTCTGGCTGGCACAAATGGATTTGATAGACTTATCTCTTGATGCCAATGATTGGACCTTTAGCACCCTATGGAACCTGCAATTTGGCAGAATAGCGAAGATTAACGAAGATTCCAATCCGGATACAATAGCCGACATTGCCAAAGAATTACTAAACATTCACTTCATAAAAGCAACGACTGTTTTACCCCAAACAGAAGCTCAATATACACTGAATATCAAAGCAGAGCACGATGCAAATGTTATTATAAGCTTTTATCCTCTTGAGGAAAATTGGCTGGTAAGATATGATTTTACAAAAAAATCTTCTTCCGATCTGTTGCAAAATTTTGCTGCCTGTGTTAAAAACATAGGCTACGAAATTTCCGCAACCGATATGGAGAAGTTGATAAATGCAAGCCCCTCTTTCCGAAGCCAAGATTAACCGCCTCAAGAAACAGGCCGCAGCCGCCAGTATTTGTTTGGCCATTAGCTTGACGTTGATAAAGACGGCCGGTGTTATTTTTAGCGGTTCACTATCTGTCTTATCCTCGATGATAGACAGCTTGGCAGATTTATTTGCTTCCTCGGTTACATTCTTTGCTATTCGTGTCTCAACCCAGCCGGCAGATTTCACTCACCGCTACGGACACGGAAAAGCAGAGGCTTTGAGTGCCTTGCTGCAAGCGGCATTTATCACCGGTTCGGGGCTTTTTGTGGTTTATGATGGCATCAGCCGTTTTTTTCACCCGCAACCGCTTCCGCAGACAGACTTTGCAATTTTAATCATGGCTATCAGTTTGGTCTTAACCTTATGCCTAATCGCTTTTCAAAGCTATGTCGGCGCTCGCACCCACTCTCAGGCAATCAGAGCCGATGCCGCACACTATAGTGTAGATGTCATCACTAATATTTCAATCATTGCCACTTTGATAGTGGTTAAACTGTTTAATATCAGCTGGTTTGATACGCTGACGGCGTTTGTCATTTCGGCTTATCTGTTGTTTAATGCCTACAAACTGGCTCAAAACGCGGTTTCGGTGTTAATGGATAAAGAGCTCTCCGATGACATCCGAGCAGAAATTACCCAAACCATTCTTTCTTGTGAGCATATCTTGGGCATGCATGATTTGCGCACCCACGACTTAGGCGGCTCCTATATGATAGAGCTTCACTTGGAATTAGACGGCAAGCTTGATCTAGAAACGGCGCACCACTACACGGATAATGTTGAACTAAAGCTAAAAGAACTCTACCCCAATGCGCAAATAATCATCCACCAAGATCCGGCAGGCTTAAGAGAAACAAGGCTGGATGATGAACTAAATGGTATTTGCAACTTAGAAAGATAACCTTGAACTATTTACGACGCCGAGAACGATTTTGTTTATACTTTCTCGAACGTCCTTTTTGAGAATTGTTTTTAGCCTTTCCGCCTTGCTTACGTTTACCGCTATAGTGAGCTTTTTCGACCTTATTTTCTTCTCTTGCATCAGAAGCTGAGGTATTTTCTCTTACGGGAGCACCTTCTTTCTGAACATTTTCTTTTCCGCCAGAGGAAGCTTCACTAAGTCTAGCCGTAGCCACGGGAGCAGCTGAATTATTTTTCGGATTAAATTGGCCAGTAGAGGCGGCTTGAGGACGGACACTTTGAGGCTTTGCAGAATTATTTTCACTCACTCTGACAGTATTGTCATTATTCTCCTGAGGTGTAGCATTATTCTCATTATCGAAAGCTTCATTATTTTCAGAAGCCTCACTTGCATCCCCACCGCCACTTTCTGCAGAGCCGCCAGCACCACCTGCACCCGCGCCACCGTTTGCTGTTCCGCCTGCTTTGTCTCCTTTTTTTCCGCCATTAGCGGCAGCCCTAAAAGCTCTTCCCGGCAAAGAAGCCATAAAACGCCCACCGTCTTTAACTTTTTCCCAAGCGGCCTCACGAGTTGCCTGAGTAGATTTAAGGGCAAAACTTTTAGCAGCTGACCCAGCCATAGTAGCAATACTTGGGGCAATGGGCTTCAAAGCACCTCCCGCAAACTTTCCTGCCAATTCACTGGCCCTTCCTAAAAACTTAAATCCAAAAATACAACAAAAGAGCAGAATTAAAAAGCTTACTGTTGACATATCTGTTAATTTAACCAACTCTGTTTCACTCTGAGAATTAATAGCTTGTGCAATAGCATATAATCCGCCGACATTCACCTTTTTTCCCTCTTGCTTATCTTCTGAAGTTTTATTCGGATCATCAGGTGTAGATTGTTGAGATATGGTCTCCTCCTGATTTTGTACTGCCGTAAAACGCAAAGCAGCATCGACCAAGTTTAAACTAACGGAAAGAACCAATCCGGTAAAAGCAAAAACGAATGCGCTGTTTAAGAGCATACTCCAGCCGGTATTTGCATATTTAGAAGTTATTTTAAAGGGCCAACAAGCGATCAAAAAAGGCATTAAAGCTCCGGCCAGCCCCATCTGCACGACCGCATCGACCAAATAAAAAGCAAACGCAATTGAAAGTAAGAAACCAAACCCAGCCAACAATGCGCCCTGAATTGTAATAACAAAACCATTTTGAAACTTAACTTCAGTCCCTTTAAACACCAAAGCATTGGAACCGATACAGATTAAAGAGCTGCCAACTCCCTGCATAAAAGCAATATTTCTCTGTAGAGAAACAACAAAGTTATCAAGTTTCACATACAAATCTCTACTATAATATTTTGGCTTTCCAAGGGTAGACATTCTTTTTACAAGACCAGGGTTTACTTCTTCCATTTTATCAATATCAGAAAGTCCCGGGGCGATCTTAATAGCCGCATACCTTTCATCTAAAAGGGCATCCCCAAAATCCAAACCTGCGCTTAACACCGGAACGACACCATAGTTAAATATTTGAGAAGAAGATTGCAGCAACAAAAAGGCAATAATAAATTTATAACTTTGTTTTATTAATCCGGTTAAAAACTTAGGTGCATCTTGTTTAGTAAGAGAGCTGACATGAGAAAGAGTTTGCACGGCAATCCAAATAGCCAATCCCAAAGCAATAACCAAAGCAAATCCGCCTGCTAGAGCCTTAAAAGAAATAGAGGTAATACTTTCGGCAACTTTATATATTACGGTAAACAACGGACAGAAGAAACACTTACGCCCATTATAAAGTTTCACCGGCAAAACTTCGCATCCGCGAAAAGCCGTATCCGCTTGATTATAATTAACGGTAGCCATCCCGTTCTTCGCAGTCAAACAATAAGCGTTTCCATCATTTCCGCCAAAACAACTTCCGCGCTCCTTTACGACATCAGAAAACCAACCGCCGACTCTAACCTTTCGTCTTGTTACCCATCCTCCCTCAGAAGCTTCTTGCCAACCATCTTCAAGAGAAGCAGTTTTATCTATACATTTGTATTCATAATCAGATACAGCGCCTATTCCTCTCACACCTGCTGCAGCAAATCCTGTTATTGCAGTAAAGTGATCTAATCTGGCTTTTTCCCTTATCACACATCTTTGAGGCTTAATTCCTTTACTTTCATTTCCTTCCGGATCACAAACAGTTGTTCCACAAATAATATAATCTTTATTTTCCATCTTAGCGTTGAAGTCATTAACCGTAGCCCAAAAGTTAACAGCAGACATCTGTACAATATCCTTAGGATTATACGCAGCAGACACCTGCTTTGCAGATCCAAAGCTTATCAAGAGCACCAAGGCTCCAAGCCCCCAAATATGTATTTTTTTCAAACTCATCGCTGTCTGCTCATAGTTAACATTATTCCAAGATAGACTCCTAATAATTCTATCATAACACATAAATTACTTACAAATTGTTACAGTTTTTTGATTTTTTTACATTTAAACGCCAAAACGCCCTGCCTAAAAGAGCAGAGCGTCTGGTGTGCTATTGCCTTAAAATAATTCCACCGAGATGGGAATCCCCGTATCTGTAGCAGATCCAACCAGCTCGATGGTTTGCAAGAGGATCAAACCGTTGCGGGTCGAGCGGCGCGACCTTAAGGTATTTGTTGATAGCCGAGGCAGAGACATTTATTCTCTTTCCCTCCTTAGTAAACCCGAGCCATGGCCCACCGGCTTTTCTGGCTAAAATAACATATTCGGCATTGGCGATATGCTGATACCCGATATAACGGTGCGACATATCCCACACCTCAATAATGTCATCATAGAGAGCCGGCACGATGGGGTTGTTTCCATACATGAATCCCCACTTTCCATTTTGCTTAAAAGCTCGTCCGTCAAAGCAGAGATATGCATCCTCATGCGGCCCTCGCACTCTGTGAGCATGGTAGCCATCTTGGATATAGATACCCGCATCCGTTGTAAACTGATACAGATACCCTTCGTTGTCACCTTGGTCATTGAAGAATGTTCCCAACGCCTTAACAGCGGAAACAGCCTTGCCCTCGGCAAATGGGTTTCCCCAGCCGTCGAAGTAGTACTTTTGGCCGTTTTTGTAGCCGACAAACATGTCGATCTTGCCTCCGGCGACATCAGGCTCAAAAGACATTTCGTCAAACTGAGGCTCAATACCCTGGGAAAAGGACATTCCCTCTTTAATCCAACCATAGCTATTTTTGCCAAACGGCAAAATTATGGTCACAAACTGCCGACGGATCATGCCCCACTGGCCGTCTTGCTTGACATAGACCCACTGATTTGGAGCCGTCTTAAAATGCGTGCAGCTACTCAGCAGCAACACCGCTACCAGAAAAAAGATAAACCTTTTCATAGAGCTAAAATTTAAAATGATTTGACAATAAGATTTTTTGATATTTTCCATTTAGCCTATTTTTGACAAAAAATCAAGTATATTTATAAGAAAAAAGGGAGACCCCATTAAGGCTCTCCCTTTTTTAAGACTTTAGGATAATAAGAAATTACAATTTCTCAATCCGCATCCGATAGAAAGATCTCCAAACAAAGATCAATCCCAGAACAAAGAATGCGATACCCAATCCCAAAGAAACACAACGCGGTGCAGCCACGGCCATTTCAACCGCCAACAGACCAAACAAGGTTGTGAACTTGATAATTGGGTTCAGCGCAACAGAGGATGTATCTTTGTAAGGGTCTCCCACCGTATCACCAACCACGGAGGCGGCATGGAGCGGAGTTCCTTTTTCATTGAGATCAACCTCAACCACCTTTTTGGCATTATCCCAAGCGCCGCCGGCATTAGCCATATAGAGAGCCTGGAACAAACCAAACACGGCAATGGAGATCAGATAGCTGGCAAACAGATTTGCATCAAAACAAGCAAACGCAATAGTAAAGGAGAAGATTACAATAAAGATATTGAACATTCCCTTTTGCGCATACAAGGTACAAATCTGGACCACTTTCTTAGAATCTTCAATAGAAGCCGCTTTGGCCGTATTGAGTTTGATATGTTGTTTAATGTAGTTAACAGCTCTGTAAGCACCGGTAGAAACCGCCTGCATAGAAGCGCCTGAGAACCAGAAGATAACCGCACCACCCAAGATGATACCAAACAATACTTCTGGCGCAAGCAAATTGAGCTGCAGGTTCAACAACAAGATGATAGAAAAGATCATGGTTGTAGCACCGATAACCGCCGTACCGATTAACACCGGTTTAGCTGTGGCTTTGAAGGTATTTCCGGCACTGTCATTCTCTTCCAAGAAGTGTTTGCCGTTTTCAAAGTCAGGTTTGAAACCATAGTCTTTTTCAATTTCTTTGGCGATTCCCTTTTGAGATTCGATTTGGGAGAGCTCAAAAACAGATTGAGCATTATCGGTTACCGGCCCGTAAGAATCAACGGCGATAGTAACCGGCCCCATACCGAGCATACCAAAAGCCACCAAACCAAAGGCAAACACGGTAGGATAAACCATGTAGGCATCCAACCCGGAGCGAGCGGTAAAGAAGGCAATAGCCATCAAACCAACCATCACCAATCCCTGCCAGAAAGCAGAGAAGTTACCGGCGACAATACCGGAGATGATGTTTAAAGATGCTCCGGCCTCACGGCTGGCATTAACCACCTCTTCAACATGTTTGGATTTTGAAGAAGTGAAAATTTTGGTAAATTCCGGGATCAAAGCCGCGGCCAAAGTACCGCAAGAGATGATAACCGAAAGCTTCCACCACATATCACCAAAACCATCCAACATAACGTATGATACGCCGAATGTAACCAAGATGGAGATAATGGAAGTGAGCCAAATCAGAGAGGTCAACGGCGTCTCAAAATTGAAAGCTTTTTTGTTTCCAAAGATGGCAGAGGAAACTCTAGCATTTAACCAATAAGAAACGATAGAGGTCAAAATCATCAGCACGCGCATGGCAAAGATCCACACGATTAGGCGAGCCTGAAAATCGACACCGTTCTTCATCAAAACCAAATCGCCATTGGGAGCATACATCATACCGGCACCCAAAACGATAAAGCTGATTAACGCCACACCGGTCACGCCATAAGTTTCAAAACCATCGGCAGTCGGGCCGACGGAGTCACCGGCATTATCACCGGTACAATCGGCAATCACGCCCGGGTTTCTGGCATCGTCTTCATCAATTTTGAAAATGATTTTCATCAAGTCTGCACCGATATCTGCAATTTTGGTAAAGATACCGCCGCAGATACGCAAAGCAGCCGCACCCAAGGATTCGCCGATAGCAAAACCGACAAAGCAAGCGCCGGCATTTTCTTTAGCGACAAAAAGCAAGATGGTAATCATCATAATGAGCTCAACGCAAATCAGCAACACACCGATAGACATTCCCGAGCGCAAAGGCAAACTCATCACCGGATAAGGCTTACCCTTAAGAGAGAGGAACGCAGTGCGGGAGTTGGCATAGGTATTAATGCGCATACCAAACCAAGCCACGCAGAAAGACCCCAAGATACCAAAGATAGACCACATCAAGATGGTCAATACTTTAGACATCGGGGTTGCGTTGAGGTAGAAGAAATAATAAAAGATGCAGGCGGCGATAAAAAGTTCCAAAACCACCAACAACTTAGCTTGCTGTTTCATATAAGTCTTGCAAGTCTCATAAATGGTGTTAGAGACATTGAGCATTAGTTTGTGAGCAGGCATTTTCTTGATAGAAAAGAACTCAACCAAACCAAAAATCATACCCAAGACACAGATTCCCATTCCATAAAAGAGGAGCTGAGAACCGGTGACAGACCAACCAAAGATGTTGTATACAACATCCAAGGACGGTACTTTCAGGTCAATTTCAGATGCCATGGCGCTTGCGGAGAAGGCCACGGTTAGCAACATAGCCAAAGCCAAGCTGCCAAATTTTTTGAAGTTTATCATCATCGATTCCTTAAAAGGTTAATCCAACAAAAATATAACATTACCAACGGGTTGAAAGCCGCAGGCAGATTCGTGTTATGGCAAAATCATACTACTGAGATTCTAAAAAATCTCTTAAATAAAACAAAATATTCACACCCACAAAATTTCCAAACATTACATTGGCAAATTTACAACCGGCTCATTTGGATGGGCAAAGATTGTTTGCTTATGGCACCCAAAATCAGCAAGCCGTAAAAAGCCGCTTTGTAAGGAGCGGCTTTTTAGTCTTGCGGTTTACAGCTTACTAATCGCCTCCAGGCGCTGCCTGGTTAATCTATCAGTTGGATATGGATTTTTTTGCCATAGTATTTGGCCAAGATATAGAGAGTGGAAAGTTGTAGAGAACGCCTGCCGATTTCCATATCATCCAAAATATAGAGTGGTATTTGTGTATCATGAGAGAGCCTCTCTAAAGATAATTGTTTAGACACTCTCAGTTGGTGAAGTTGCTGAGCAATAGTGCCGTAGTTTTGAATAAGCTCTTTGATAGCTTGTTTTTTATTATTCATCGTTTTAACTCCTAATTTTCTTATAAAAAAAGAAACCTCCTTGAATTTTAATCAAGGAGGGGAGTTCGAAACTGTACGAGAACAGTCCCGGTTCTTCGAGCATAGCCTTATACCCCCGGCTCCCCGTAAAAGGAGTTGTTCTTTTTCTCGTAAGGAGTTTCGATACTCCACAGGGGCAACTCGCCCCTGCGGAGATGATATTAACGCATAAAGATTAATTTGCAATCAATTTGTTTGAATAGGGCAGTATTTGTTTGTTTATGGCACTTGCGCCAGCGAGACGAACCTTGTGAGTTGAGCGGATAACAGCGAAGTTATCGCACCGGGGCGTTCCCCGGCGGGTTACAGCGGAGTTATCGCCGTGCGCGTTCGCACCGCTCCAGGCCGTCGCCTGGTTAGAGCATGAGAAAGAGGGATAAGAAGATGAACCCATACAGCAACACGCCGCTGATATACATTCTTGCGACCCTAAAATCGGCACCTGAGGGCATGGCATTTTCGATAATGATTGTCTGCAACAAGACATAGAGCACATAGTTCACAAAAGTGGGCTCCATAGTTGGCAGGAAATAGCGGTTAAGGTAAAAACCGATAGGCAAGAGCAGCAACGGCGCCATTGAGGCAGGCACGGCGTTATAAAAAGTGACATTTCTAAACCCCACACTTCCCATCACATAGCTTCCGTCTTCTCCGCGACGGGGAAATATGGTAAAATTGCACGGCCTGGCATTAAGGAGCATCCCGACAAAGAAGTGCATAAACTCATGCAAGATGGTGCCCGGAATATTCACGAGTGAAGATAGCCACAAGGAATTATAGGTTGTATACTTGACCCGCATTAAAACAATCACCAACAAGATGAGATAGAAGCGGTTATCAAAGAACCCACGTAAAAAAGCCGGACTATTAATAATGCTCAAAAATTTATAATAGACATCATAAATCATGTTTCACCTTCTTCAGGCCATCAAGCCCGGCAAGATATGTATTAAGCAGCAATTTGCAGATATTGGCCTTATTGAGCTTTCTAAGCTTGCCGGTAGGCTCGGTTGCCAAGAACCCGCTCAAACAAAAGATTGCCATTCCCAAGACCTGCAAAGATGTTTGGCGCTCAGCCTTGCTTAAAGCGCCAAACATCAGCGTGACTTGCTTTTCAAACAAGGCCTCAATTTTATAAATGCGCCGCAGATAGGGTGCTGAAAGCGGCTGTGCAGCATTAAACAAATGCTCTCGATAAAGCAAGATCCACAAATTTTTGTTATTTAAAACAAACGCGCTGAAAACATCCACGTAGCGGTTGATGTTAAGATACGGATTCTTATCCGGAATAATGGCAGACATCTCGAGATAGAGTTCGTCTAGGGTCTGCATATTTTCCTCTGCAATAAAGCGCTCCATGGTGGCAAACGTATTATAGATAGTACCGATAGAAGTGTTGGAGGCATCAGAGAGTTTGCGCGCGGTTAAAAACTCGGCCCCTTTTTCGACCACCAAGCGCCGCCCTATTTTCAAGAGCGAAGCTTTTACTTGCTCTCTTACAAATTTTTTAAGACGCTGATTTTTTGTTTTCTCTTGAGTCATTGTTTTATATCTGATTATGTTTATATATTTACAAAATATTTGCAATTATGGATATACAATAAACAAAAGTTGAACAGTGTTCAATTCAAATTTTCAATCGCAAAGGATAATTTGATGAAAAAAATACTTTTCTTGTTTTTATTTGCTATGTCAGCCACATCCGGAAATGCGCAAATTTCCCAGGATTTTTTGTTAGATACGGAAACGGTTGCCGCAATGGAACCTGATGAAAACGCAGTTTCACAAGCGGAAGAAAGCGCCAAACAGCTACTGCAACAAAAGCCAAGAACTTTGCGCAAACAAACATTCCCCAAATTGCGCAGCACTCCCGCAGCCAAACAAGAGCAAATTGTCTCCCGAGACCAAAGCGCTCCATTTGGTTTGATTTGGGGAGCCTCCATGGCAGAAACCAAGAACCAGGGAATTATTCTAACTCCGATAGGAGAAGAAGACTATGTTAACAATTTTTCAGCCACTCACCTGCCTAAAGAAGTGATGGACATCGCAAGAGTAGACATCACCTTTGGTGAAGACGATCACTTGTGGCGCATTATTGCCTATGGCAAACAATTAGATGATGATGCTGAGGCCTCAAAAGTCATGCGGCTGTACAAAATATACTCTGCACTTTTGAGCAAAAAATATGGCAATGCCCAAGAATTTTTCACGCCGGCACAAGTAGATGTAACCAAACAAGATGATAAAGGTAAAGACATTGTTGTTCAGGAGCCGGCCCCAATAGGCAATCCGAATTTCTTATCACAGTTACAAAGCGGCGCAGCAGAATTATACTCGACCTACTACAATGAAGAAGTTGGGGCTGCTTTGGCGGTAAATGTTGACGGCGACGGAAAAAGTTATATAGTGATTGACTATAAAAATTTACGGATATTAAATGCACAAGAACAAGAAACTTTAGACGCGCTCTAAAGCAAGACTGGAACTTTTAAGGAAACAAACAATGAAAAAGATAGCTTTCTGCGGCGCCGCCGGCAACGGTATCAGCCCGTTAGAACAAATAATGATAAAAAAAGGTTATGAAGTATACGGCTCCGACAGAAGTTTTGATGAAGGCAAGGACACAGACCGCCGCCTGGCCTTGGAATCCGTAGGGCTCAAGATTATTCCGCAAGACGGCAGCGGCATCACTCAAGATATGGAATGTGTATATGCCTCCGCGGCTTTAGATGAGAACAATCCGGATATTAAGGCTGCCCGCCGATATAATATTTCTGTCAAAAGCCGCTCCGATTTGCTGGAAGAAATTTTTCATACCTATCCCAAAGGCATAGCGGTTGGCGGTACCGCCGGCAAAACCACCACCACCGCGATGATTGGCTATGTGCTTGATGTTTTGGGCCAAAAACCGACCATGATAAACGGAGGAATGCTTTGCAATTATAGCCATAATCCGGGCCTGCAAAATTATTTATACAATGATGGTGAAACCTGCGTGATTGAGGCTGATGAGAGCGACGGTTCCATAAAAAAATATCGCCCCTACATCGGCTTGGTTAACAATATCTCACACGACCACACCAGTATTGAAAAATTGGTTGAATATTTTTCCGTATTTGCCTCTCATGTAACCCATGCCTTGGTCGTCAATTACGATTGCCCAAGAGCCAGAGAGCTAAACAGCCCGGTAAAGAAATTCACCTACTCAATCGGCAATGATAATGCAGACTTAACCGCCAAAGATGTAAAAGCAATTGAAAACGGAATTGAATATAAACTGGATGGCCAAACATTTCATTTGAACCTGATTGGCAAATTTAATGTCTCTAATGCTCTTGCTGCCATCAGTGCCTGCATGATGCTGGGATTAGATAAATTTGCCGCTGCTCGCGCGCTGGAAGGATTTAATGGAGTAAAGGTTCGTTTAGAAAAGATTGGCAGCCGCAACGGCATCACCGTTTATAATGACTTTGCTCATAATCCGAGCAAGATTGAGGCCTCGCTGCAAGCGCTCAAAGACCACCCCGGCCGCATTATTGCCATGTATCAACCACACACCCCTTTTTCAGCCGTCAACACCGGAGATGAGGTAGCAGAGGCAGTAGCAAAGGTCTTGGCACCGGAAGACATCATGATTATGCAAGAGATTTATGAGCTGACCGAAAAAGACGTCGGCATCACTTCGGCTAACATCATTAATCGGATAAAAGAAAACGGGCACAAAAATGCGCTGTTTTTGCCGCACAAAGAGGACACCAGAGAATTTATAAAAGAGAATGTCCTCCCCGGAGACCGTGTCGTCATCATGGGTGCGCATGATAATTCTTTGGCAGATTTCAGCCGCGAACTATTGCAGGTCATTTAAGAAGGAAGCCGCCGATTGGGCGGCTTTTTCTATCTTAGAATATGCTCCCCAACAAATTAAATATATAATCTAAATTTTTACCGTTCAGATAATTTATAAGTTTCATATAAGTAGCGATTCCGTCCCAACCGCGAGAATTAAAAGCGAGCATACTGCCGACCGCCCACAAATTGGCCGAAGGCAGAAACATGGCACAAAACTTATAAGAAACCTTTGGCAGATCGGTTTGTTTTTCATGAATTTGCGAACCTACCGTATCCAAATGATAGCCGATAAAATAACCCAGCACTCCGTTTAAGATAAGGTTGCTCGGAGCAAAAGAAGTATAAATTGAAAAAGCTATCAAATAAACCATTCCAAAGAGCGGAAAAAAGTATGGAGCAATAATAATAAGCCAATTTCCCTCACCTTCAAAAGCCATCTCTCCACCGGAATTATCACCCTCAATACGGATTCCCTTAACCTTATGAAAAGTAATAAAAGCAAAAAATGCATGCGTCATCTCATGAGCGATGATTTCCATATTAGCTTTGACGGAAGAATCCATCATGCTTCGAGAAATAAAGAAGAGAAAAAATCCGCCGATAAGCGCCACATAGGGAAGTTTTGTAAACTGAAAATAAGCCAGAGATTGAATATATGCAGGCAAAGAAAAAAGCATATAAAAAGCAGTTGGCCATTTGAGTAAATTAATCAACTTATCAATCAAGTTTATTCTCCTTTTGAAAGGGATTATAACTCATAAAAATATATTTTACATATTTAATCTGTAGGATATTAACATTTCTTCAACAATTGTTTTTTATGATTTTCGCATAAACTGAAAAAGTTTATCGGCTGTCTGCCCGATGCTTCCCCCACGAACACACAGACAGACAGCCGTTTTTTGCACATTTTCGGATTCGTTTATTGTAAAGTAAGAATAAATACGTTACCATAAATAAACATCTAAAGGTGAAGGAAGGTAAAATGAACGGCGAAGAGTTTGAAACTTATGATTTTTTGATAAATGACGAAGATGAAGCAATGCTTTTGCTCTATGTCAGAGAAGGAGAGCCTGAAAATGCCACTATTGAGGTAGATCAGAACACCCGCTCAGCCGTTTTACATCGCCACCCCGGAGATGATGTCTTTTTAGATGACATTCCTGAAGATGTCTTAGATAGCCTGGCCGATGCCGACAAGTTATTAGTTTGT